>JAZQMU010000202.1:0-2281 GCA_045543595.1 Faecalimonas sp. | reverse complement strand
CAAATGACATACATTGTACCCCTAAAATGATTTCTGAATTATTAGATGAAGTAGAGCCAACAAAGCTTGTGTTGGCACATATGGGTGGAAATCTTATGATGGAAGATGTCAGAAATTATCTTTTAGGTAAGGATGTATATTTTGATACAGCTTATGTGCTGGATAAACTCCCTGCAGAAACAATCGTTTCATTCTCTAGAGCGCACGGAGTGGATAAAATTCTGTTTGGAAGTGATTCTCCGTGGGGAGGACAAAAGGAGTTTGCGGAATTATTTCACACGTTATCCTTTGGCAACGAAGAAAAGAATAAGATAATGGAGTTGAATGCTCGAAAATTATTAAAGGATTGCATGTAAATGCAATCCTCAAGGTGTAGATAAAGATGAAAGCCAGGATGCAAATAACTTTTATTCAGTGAGAAGATATTTGTAAAAAATACTATAATATGTCAAAAAAACAGTTGACAAACACTATATCTGGGGATATACTATATGAGTATGCCGCATAGTGAGGTTAGAAAGCTTACACATTCCGTGTAACACCACAACTAGCGAGTAATGATAAATAGGAGGTGCCATATGTACGCAATTATAGCAACAGGTGGTAAACAGTACAAAGTAGCCGAAGGCGATATCATTAGAGTAGAAAAACTTGGTGTAGAAGCTGGAGAAACTTTTACATTTGACCAAGTACTTGCAGTTAGCGATGCTGAATTAAAAGTTGGTAACCCAACAGTAGCAGGCGCAACAGTTACAGCTTCTGTAATTGGTGACGGTAAAGCTAAAAAAGTTATCGTTTACAAGTATAAGAGAAAAACTGGATACCATAAGAAAAACGGTCACAGACAACAATACACAGCTGTTAAGATTGAAAAAATCAACGCTTAATTTTTGTTTATGACAAAGGTAACCATTTACAAGAATGTGAAAAATGAATGTGTCGGATTTAGAGCGTATGGACATGCAGGATATGCAGAAGAAGGCGAAGACATTGTATGTGCAGCAATCTCGGTGTTGACGATCAATACGATGAATGGGATTGAAAGATTTACTGATGTAAAAGCCGATGTCCAGTCCAATGAAAAAGAAGGCTACATAGAATATCGTATTTTAAGTAAGCCTACAAAGGAATCGACACTATTGTTGGAAACTATGGTTCTTGGTTTACAGACCATGGCAGAAGACGAGAATTACTCAGAATATATCGATTTAAAATTTAGGGAGGTGTAACAACCATGATGAATTTAAACCTTCAATTTTTCGCTCATAAAAAAGGGGTTGGTTCTACAAAGAACGGTAGAGACTCTGAATCTAAGAGATTAGGTGCGAAAAGAGCTGACGGACAATTTGTAAAAGCTGGAAACATTCTTTACAGACAACGTGGAACAAAGATTCACCCAGGTATCAACGTAGGACGTGGTGGTGATGATACATTGTTTGCATTAGTTGACGGTGTTGTAAGATTCGAAAGAAAAGGAAGAGATAAGAAACAAGTTTCTATCTATCCAGTAGCTGAATAATAGCAACGAATAAAAATAGGCTTCAAATCGAATGGTTTGAAGCCTTGTTTTTTGTAAATACATTCATTATAATGGTCAATAAGAACATAGAAAAGTAGGTGAAATTATGTTTGCAGATAGAGCCAAAATATATATCAGATCTGGTAAAGGCGGAGATGGTCACGTGAGTTTCCGTAGAGAAAAATATGTGGCAAACGGTGGCCCAGACGGCGGTGACGGCGGTCGTGGCGGTGACGTTATCTTTGAGGTGGAATCAGGTCTTAATACACTTGTAGATTACCGCATGAAACGCAAATTTATTGCTCAGGACGGTGAACAAGGCGGAAAGAAAAAATGTCACGGAAAAGATGGTCAAAGCATTATCTTAAAAGTGCCAGAAGGAACAGTTATCAAAGAAGCAGAATCAGGCAAAGTTATTGCAGATATGTCTGGTGATAACAAGAGACAGATTATTTTAAAAGGTGGAAGAGGCGGCCTTGGGAATCAACATTTTGCCACAGCAACAATGCAGATTCCAAAGTATGCGCAGCCTGGACAACCATCACAAGAATTAGAAGTTCTTTTAGAATTAAAGGTGATTGCTGATGTGGGATTGGTAGGTTTCCCTAACGTAGGTAAATCTACTTTGTTATCAAGAGTAACGAACGCGAACCCTAAGATCGCTAATTATCATTTTACAACTCTGAATCCAAACCTTGGCGTAGTAGATTTGGGAGAAAATGAAGGATTCGTAATGGCTGATATTCCTGGTCTTATCGAAGG
>JAZQMU010000201.1:0-20943 GCA_045543595.1 Faecalimonas sp. | reverse complement strand
CTTCCTAAGACCGCTTGGCCTCCGACTTTCCAAATTCGCTATCTTGGCACTTTCTATTGTTGCATCCGCAATAAGCGCATTTGTAATAGATGCGTCTGCAATGGCACTTGTACCGAATTGTCTTGCAGTCCATGCAGATCCATTCCAATAATACATCTTATTTCCATCGTTAGTATTAAACCATACGTCATTTACTTTGTTTGCGGTTGGTGCTGACGTAGCATAAAACACAGTGTTCTTACCATCAGCAGTACTCTGCGCTATTTCAACAATGGAATTGACATATTCTGGTGCTGGAGTCCATTCAGTTGCTACGTTTCCTTTTTCAAGTTTTAGTTCTTCAACATTTACTGTTTTCACAGAACTAAGTGATCTTGAACTATCATCTATCAGTACTTGAGTGTTTCCAGCAAGATTAGAATTACAAACAAACGTTAAGCTTGCACGTTTTCCATTTTCAAGCTTCATTATTCCATAGGTAGTTGTATTATTAAGTAAGAAATTGTAGTATTCTCCATCACTTAATCCTGTGATTTTAAATGAGAATGTATACTCCTGACCTAGTTCTAATGCTTCATATAAATTGATATAGAAATACGTGTCACTATTATTTGTTGTAATTGTGGCATTGTAATATGTTCCAGCTTTGGTATTCCCGCCAGCATTTGTATTTGGCTTCAGAATATTTCTTCCACCGACATAAAGATTACTAATATCGTTTAAAGCCTGTTCAGCGTTAGTCGATGCCGTGTCGATCGTAGAACTCAATGAACTTTCAAGTTTTGATGTGTCAATAGCTCCACTTGCAATTTGATGTCCATTAATCGTTCCAACAGTAATATTCGCAGCATTCAAATTGATTACTTCAATCGTACCGGCATCAAGTGTACCCGCAGTGATCTTGTTTGCTGTTAATCCAACTATTTTGGCATCCGTAATGGAACTATCTGCAATCTGTGCTGTTCCAACAACACCATTGCCAATCATTGCCGACGTGATTGAACCTGCTTTTACATTTGCAAAATCAATCGTTGCATAATTTGCCAACAGATTGTTTGTTTCCACTGTAGTGATGTAGCCATAACCTGCTATTAAAGTGTTGACCTCTGCCTCATCCATATAAGCAGAATCGATTTCAGTAACCTTCGCAGTCAAACTTTCAACATTTTGATTTGTTGCACTTAAGTTCGTAATTGTAGCATAAGTTGCTGATGCTGTAGCTGTTTTTAGATAACCAAATTCTGCTACTTCTGCTTCTAAATCATCTGCTTTTAAGTATCCTAATGTTGCTACCTTTGCGGACAAATTATCCGTTGTAATTGCCTTTGATGACAATGTTTTCAACGAAGCATCAACCGCTTCTAAACTTGTAATTGTCGCATAAGTGAGTGAAGCTGTATTTGCTTTCAGGTAACCAAAGTCTGCAACACTTGCTTCTAGGTCGCTTGTTTTCAGATAACCAAATGTAGCCACTTTGGATTCTAACTCGTTTGTTTTAACCGTGTTAGTTTCTAATGCAGTGATTTTTGCTTTTGCTGCATCAAGACTCTCCACTGTAGCGTAACCAAGTTTGGCAACTTCTGCACTAAGATCGGATGTTTTAAGAGTAGTAGCCTCTAATGTATCAACTCGTCCCTCTACAGCTTCTAATTTGTCAATATCTGCTTTGCCTGCTACCAAATTCTCAATTGATACATCTTTAGCCTGGAGTAATTCAATACTAGCATCTTGTGCTGAAAGTTTTTCCGTCACAGTCGTTTTGTATGATGAGAGTTCGCCAGACAGGGTTGTTATATTGGCATTAGTTGCATTAAGGTTGGTGATCGTAGCATATGTAGTTTCTGCAGCTTCTGCTTTCAAATATCCCAGTGTTGCTACATTAGCACTTAGATTCTCTGTAGTGATTACAATTGAAGAAAGATTATCAATTCTTGCATTTGCAGCGTCTAGTGACTCAATAGTTGCATAATCGGCAACCAGATCATTAACCTCTGCTTCAGTAATGTAACCTTTATTTACAATAAGAGTATTCACTTCTGCTTCATCCACATATGCTTCATCTATTCTTGCAATATCTGCCTGAAGTGATTCCGCATAAGCATTAGTTGCATTTAATGACTCTATTGTGGCATATCCTGCTTCCACCGTTTGTGCTGTCACATATCCAAGTGCCGCCACTTTTGCGTCTAATTCGCTTGTTTTAACCGCATTGGCTTCCACAGTGTCTATCTTGGCGTTTGTCGCATTCAAACTGTCGATAGTCGCATAATTAGCTTCAAGTTCCGTCGTCTTAGTGTACTCCGCAAACAATCTTGTGATACTCGCAACTTCTGTTTCCAGAGAATTTGCATGAACATATCCAAGTTCAGCTATGTGAGCGTTCAAATGCTCTGCGTATACAACATTAGCCGATAGTTCTTCAATGGTTGCTTCAAAAGCCGCTAAATCCTCTGCAAAAATCTCATCTGCCAAAATCAGTTCAGAAGTAAGAGCATTTATTTCCCCAATTCTTGCATTGAAGATATCTGTTGTAACTGTAGTAGCTTTAAACTCATCAACGTAAGCCTTAAAAGCATTAAAATCATCCACGGCCAAGAAAGATGCATATGCAGTTTCTGCTTCAAGATAACCTAATTCTGCAACTTTTGCTGATATGTTATCCGTAGTAATTGCCTTCGCACTTAATGATTCGATTTCTGCATTTGTAACATTCAATGCTGTTATTGTCGCGTATTTTAAATCAGCTTCTGTAACCTTCAAATATCCGATTTTAGCAACTTCTGCATCTAAATCCTTTGCACTGATTTTTGTCGCTGTCAGTTCTTCAATCGCCGCAATCTGTGCCAGGAATCTTTGCTCTGATGTCACTTTTGGACCTTTGTAATCGTAACTAATTTCCGACTCTGTGGAGACAGTACTTTTAATAGAACAACTCAAACCACCGTCGTAAGTATAGGTAACTGACATCAGTGGGACTTTATATTCCGTACCGTCTAAATCTACAACTGTAACAATGTCCCAAGGATCTAATCGAGGATCTCCAAGTCTAAACGAACACTCTACCGGACTGTATGAAAATCCATTTACTTTTTCATAAATGGCATCGAAGGCAGCTTGGCGCATTACTGGATTAAAAAAAGCAATACCTTCACCTGATCCGTGCACAATATTTACGGGATTTCCGTCAACAGCACTCATTGCAATCGTACAAGTTAAACTTTTTACTGTGAATTCGTCGTCATAAGTGAAGGCGTTAATTCCCAAATCGTGATCTATTACATGACCACTTTCTTCCCAAAATTTGAGTTCAATAACACCATTACGATTTACGATTGCAAAACATCCATACATCTGTGCAATATACATTAAAATTTCTCTGCATGTGTATCCCTGACCCTTTTTATTTATGATCGGCATATCACTCAATCCGGTTGTAGCAATATCTACTCCTGTTTGCGCTGTAATTTCATGCAGCATCTCTATTGTGCTTGTCAAAAGAGGTAATGTCGATTTGTATATTGGAGACAGTTTAAGCATTCTGTCGTAAGCTTTGAATGTAAGCTTTCCAGACTGTTCCTTGATCTCGTCTGGAGTAAAATATCCAACTGGAACATACTCAATAGTTTCTTCGTCCAGTTTTAGACCGATCTGCAGTTGAAACTCCGTTTTTCTTAATGAGATAGTTGGCTTTTCCATTGTCACATCAATGTTCTGTGAAATGGTACTTCCAAGCGTTAGTGCATCACCATTATTCGAGCCTGCAGATATTTTGATATTGAAAAAACCTTCCAGCACATTGCCATCTACAAGCATTCGTGCACGGAAGGTTCTCCCTGATTGTTTTATTAAGTTATTGAATTGTGAGGAGGTATTTTTATACATTCTTTATTACCTCCTATTGTTCAATTAGTTCAACAGCGATTCCTTTATACTCAGGATATCCTTTGACATAAGAATATACTTTGTATGTAGGTGTCCCTGCATAAAATGTGAGTGTGTCTTCAATGTTTCCTTTTCTTGGGTTCAAAAAAGTGCATTGAAAAAATGCATTTGAAATCAAATTATCTATTAACTCGATTTGAGATGCACTAAGTATTCCCCACTCTATTTTTAATTTAGTCTTGATGGCGATAATATCACCATACATTTTTCCATTATCCCCACGCCCTGTATTGCTTGACCAAATTTTTTCTGTTGATACTGTTATACTTTTAGGCTCACGGATTGTAGTCCCATTTATTTTTAGCAATATTATCACCTCCTAGATCATAACGGGATTTACTCCATTGATCTTTGTTTGTTGTTTCACATATTCAACAAAGTATTCTGTTATTTCTCTGTCTCCAACATGCACATGTATACTTTGTCCTTCATTTCCTTCCATCATACGCATCGCGGCAATCATAGCGTTATATACAGCTGGATATACAGCAGCTGCTATACCTGTTGTAATTTGATTGTTATTTGCGACTGCTGTTCTTCCGTCTAACGTACCAATCATTTCAGGACCAGCTTCATTAGCAATAAACATTTGTCCTTTTGCTGGGAAACCTCCGCCTGCAAAAAACTTAAATGATGGCCATCCATCCAAACCAAGTGCATTGACAATTGCTTTCTTCACAACACCTAATCCAGTAGTTGTATATGTAACACGGAATTGAAATTTAAAATTATCTTTTGCCCAATCTTTTGCATTTTCAAAAGCTTTTTTCAGCTTCTCCTTAATATCTGTGACTGTCACTCCTACAGTTGACAAACTACCTTTACTGTTTGTCCACCAGCTTTTTGCAGTGGTCCACGCAGAGTTCAGTTTATCCCTAATGCTACTTACAGTTGTTGTAATAGCTGATAATGCAGATTTGCTGTTCCACCATTCTTTAGCACTAGCCCAAGCTTCACTGAGTCTGTCTTTTATACTTGCCACCTTCGTTGCAATCGTAACTGACAAATCACCTACTGCTTCTTTGACTTTATTTGGCAAATCTATGAACCAATCATACACTTTCTGAACATTGTTCTTTAGACCTTGCAATAGACCACCAATGATAGAACCGCCTTGTTCTTCCATAACAGTAGAATGACTTTGGATACCAAATGCTTCTTTAAAACCATCAATAAAAGGAGTAAAAACATTATCTTTTATCCAGGTTCCAATACCAATTATTCCGTCAAAAATTCCTTTCAGAATTCCTGCAACAACGTCGCCGCCACATTCCTCGATTTTATCAGAAAAATATTCTTTCGCGGATTGTACAGCTTCTTCAATTATTCCGCCTATAAAAGCACCCAAACCACCAAACGCAGCACCGATTAATTTGAATGTCTGTTTAGCAATTTCTGCCCAATCAATTCCCTTTATAAAACGGATAATTGTTTTTCCTAGTTGTTTCCAATCAAATTCAGTAACAGCTGTATATGCAAATTCTAAAGCGGAAGTTATACATTGGCTTACAGTATTTCCCACTAATTTCCAATCTGTTTCTTCTATAAAACCATTCAGAAACGTTGAAATACTTTTTGCGATATTGCGCAATTTACCTTTAATGGAATTCCAAGACAGTTTCCCGAGAGAATCATTAATCTTAGCACCTACTATTTTCCCTACTTCGGTAAAATCAGCGTTATTCCATGCTTCTTTCAGAGATGTTGCAAAGTTTGATACATTCTCGTTCACATCAGTAGTTGCAAATGAAATGTTAGAACTATTCGTGTCCCCACTAGAACTCTTATCATCTAACTTATTAATCTGATCAAATCCCATTAAGGATCGCTTCAGTTTTTCATTTGCTTTTGCCGCATTCGTGGCAGAAGTTGTACTGTTATTTAAACTCGACGCATAATCCTTCGTTACACTTGTTGCTTGAACAGCTTGTTGCTTTCCAGTAAGAGATGAAAAAAACTGTCCAACTGTATTCGCAGCCCTTACAAGCAATTGAATAAAATCATTTAGTGCAGGCGTTATGTAATTCAAAATTGGAGCAAAAGCAACTGCCAATGAATTTTTTAATTGTGTCAAACTTCCAGAAAGTAATGACAAGCTTTCATTAGTTTTATCGTCATATTGTGCTAAATTTTGAAAGCCTTGTTTTATGGCATTACGCAGTCTGTTAAAGAGAACAAAAAGACTTCTGATACCAAATGCATATTTCAGCACATTCTTAACACCCGATCCAAAAGAACCATTTGTCTTTTTCGATTCACCCGTAAATCTTCTTATAACAGGAATTCCACTAGCAAACCTTTTAATCAGCGATGCAAATGCTCCGCCTGCAGATTTAATTACAGGACTAACTGTTCTCATTACAGCTTTCATTCCATTAAAAGCACTTCGTCCAATAAAAGCAGATTCTTTTGCTAATCTTCCAATCAAAGGAATTCTCCCAATGGCCTGTCCGACGCTTGCAGTAAGTTCCCGAACTTTCATGGTTGCCGTTGACATTCCAGCTGCAATACTTAATGGGACTGCGCTTGCTACAGCAGCACCAGATGCAAGCCAGCTTTGATTTGCGAGACCGCTAGCCATTTGTACGTCCTTACCTGTTCCAGACATATAATATTTTTTACTGTTATAGCGTTCCACTTGCAGTTCAGCAGCTTTAACTTGCTCTGTTATTCTTTTCCACTGTGCACTTTCTTTATCAACACCAGCCACTTCCAGTTCCTTTTGTTTTTTCTTTAACTTTTCAAGCTGTTTTTCTGCCATCTGCACATCGTCACAAATTGCTTTGTAATCCTTTGTATGTACCTTTATTCCAGCGGCTACTTGGGCTTCTTTCACATAGTCTTTTACTGGATCCACTAAAGCATCTTTTAACTCTCCACTTCGTACATCTCGAACAATATTTTTAATCATGCTCTTTGTATTGTTTAACATTGATTCAGTTTTTTCATCAATTAACTTCAATGGTTTTTTCGAAGAACCTTGTATAGCCTTATCAATTTGTTTCGTTCCACTATTAGCTTCTGCAACAGCATTTTTCATCTCTTTCTTCAAAGGAGATGCACTGGCTTTGATAATTACTTCCAATTCCTTTAACGTCTTTGACATCTCTACACCTCCTTCCCTGTGTTCCTTCTCGCATTCATCATTGCCGCGTATTCTTTTCGTTTTGCTTTAAAGTCATCGAAGGTTTCTTCTTGAACACGCTGTTCGTAAAGTTCCTTTTCTTCTTTGAACAATTCCGGATATAAATCCCACGGCATAATTATTTTTTTTGTTGCATCCTGACTCATATAATTAGATATATTCGCCACAATAACTTGTGCCAACTGACACTCTTCAATCACATTTCTTTTAACTTGTTTTCTTTGTTGACGTTCAGCGCTCTCTATAAGATCGATAATCTCCAATAACGAATAATCCCAGAACTCATAAGGCTTAATGCCTGAATCAAGAGCTCTGGGATATAATTCATTGATATAATCGCTTATTAAATAAGATCCACTGCTTCCTCCAGCGAGCTCATAATCGAGTCCGCCTGATCTGGGGTAAAAAAACCAGATACTGCCATAGTAGGTACGATGACTTTGTTTAAAAACTCTGGCTGGCTTCCGCCGTTTTCTGCAAGCCAGATTTCATACAATTTTTCTACACTTGCATAAGTTACTCCATGTTCCCAAGGAGTAAGTGCAGCTTGTACAATTGTAAGCATTACAGATAATGGTGGAATGCCATCGTCAGAAATAATGTTTAAAAGATTTCTACGGTATTTGTTCTCAAGTTTAGCGATCATACTTGTTTGAAGTTTTAACTTATGAGATACTCCATTAACATCCCAAAAATGAAATGCTTTACGAATCATTTTTTGTTCAATTGCTGGTACATTCTCAACTTGTGTCCCCATTCCTTCATCCGCATCATCCAAACCATTTAATCCATATCCCATAATTCTTTACCTCCTACGCTGGATCTGTAATAACAATATCACTTTGCACATAAACAGTAAGCTCGAAATCAATAACTCCATTTACGCCACCGCCTGTACGCTTTACAGATACGTCTGCGTCAAATTCTGTAACTGTTCCGTCTTTTAATGTTTCTTGAAACGATAATGTTGTTCCTGATTCTTGATAAGTTCTTAATACACGATAAGGAGATTCTTGACTAGTATTGTCATATTTGAACTTGTATACCATGTCTGGAAGTTCACCAATTCCCATTTCGTTCTTCTTGTGAGCATCTGTTAATACTGTGTTATCAACTTTTTCTGGCGTAATCCCTACTTCTGGAATTTCTTTTAATCCTGGAAGGTTCTTATATTCACCTGCTCCGCCTTTTTCTTTGTATGCTAATGTTGCGCCATTTGCTAACATTCTTTCATCCTCCTTCTAATATGTGTTCCAATAAACATAATCATCATCCATACTGATGATTCCTTCATATCGCATTTGCTTATGTTTTAATCCTGATGGATCCGGCACATCTGCACAACCCGTTCTTACAAGCCCTAGTGAAGAAACTTCGGCATCTACTTGAAGTGCTGTTTCTGACGTGCTTCTGTTGTGCCATATGTCAATTCGGTATCTTACCTTGGACTTTTGTTCTTCATTATCTGATCGTTCATATACACTGTTATCTTCTTCCACGTACTGTATTACTGGGAAATTACTCCAATCTTTCGGATAATTATCCGATACATGATCGGTAACTTTTAAAAGTTTTTCGTATACTTGATCTTTTACGTTTTTCATAATTGACTCCTTACTACATTCGCAATAATTTCGGTTGCTTCATTCTCATTGTTTTTCAATGCTGGATACATGAATGGATGCGCGGCTTGACCATTGGTATAGTACCCGATTGGTTCTCCATTTTTACCTTTCGCAATGCCAAAACCATAACTTTCTGCATCATTCAAACTCATAGCATTTGCAGGAATCATCCAGCCAGTTTGACTATAAGCAATATCCACATCTGGTGATATTCCTGCATGAGAAGCTTGTCCATTAGGACCAGTCCCAAACTCGACATATGCTGCATATTCTTTGTTTGTATAACATGTACCGATTATTGCATCGTCAACTTGTTGAGTCGAAGTATAAATTGATTGTCTTAGTTCTCCGTAATGTACTGGACAAAGAGCCTTTGCAGTTTCTTGAACTAATCCAATTGCCCGATTTACTGCTTGTTTCATATCCACATCAGCAATTTTCTCTAATTCTACTTCAAGTTCTTTAAGACCTATGATCAATTCTTTCCACCTCGATTCTAAGTGGTTTATATGGTTTTACAGAAATGATTTCATAATCTGGTTTTGATTCCTTAGGCACAAAAATACATAATGCGTCACCTTCCACAATGTCAAAATTTTCATCAAATTTGTAATGCAAAATTCCCTTTGTATCAGGCACGATTGAATATTTTCCGTCAATTTTGACGTTCATAATATAGTTCAATCGCTTTCCATACATTTCAGATTGTGCCTTGCCATTTGCTGGCCAAATCTCTCCACTAAGTTCAACCGCTGATTCATACTCTTTATATGAATTGCCTTCTCTGTCTTTCAAATAAAGAGTCTTCCTCAGATAAAATGTCTTAACTCTGCTCCGTCTTATTCTCATGTGCTTTCCCTCCAACTCGTGCAATTCGATATCGATTCAACACATCATAAATACGTTTCGGAGCATCGTTAAAATCGTATGATTCTCCAGCTTCACTTCTGCCAGATTCGCCTTCTGTCCCCATTCGGTTATAAGCAACCAATGCAAAATCACGTACTGTCTTTTTGAGGCCATCTACCATTTTAGTTCTGTTCGTATAATCCAATACATACTGTTCTGCATCCTCAAGTAAAAGGGAGAGCAACTGCTCATCACTCTCCCCAGTCAAAAGCTTAAGCTTTTCTAAATCATTCATTTACATCCCGCCTTCGTGACCTACGCTTCTGGTGCTGTCTTAACTAAGAGTGCAAATGCATCATCCTTAATTGCAAGATGACCTAATCTCATTGTTGCTTTGATAGCAATCATATCTTGTTCAGCAAGTGAGATTGGTTTTCCATCTGCATCAAGTGTGCCTTGTAATGTTGCCTCTTTTAAGATTTCATATTCGATACCTTCACGAATACCAACGAGCGATTTATCCCAGTCAGCTGCAACGATTTCTGCCTTTTCTTTGTCCCAAGCACCGTTTCTTGAAAATTCAATTGGACTTGAGTAAAATTCACTTTGATCTACTCCTGGAACATATAATGCGTTTCCGTTTGCATCTCTGAGTTTACGTAATCTGTTTTTGATTCCGTAATGTGCTGCAAAACCGTTCACATCAATACCAGCATCTTCAACTAATGCCATTGCATCAGATACATCTAAATCAAGTGATTCTGATGTTCCATCAACAACGTAGTTTTCTGCTGCAACAGCTGCATCATAGATACTTCTTTCGAATGGTGAGTTTGTACCGAAAATACAAGCTGCATCGATTGCTGTATAGAACGCTTCTGCGATAGCTCCTTTTAATTCGTTGAATACATCAATTGTTGCGTCTTCAAGTTTTTCCTTTGTTACAGGAATAATAACTGCAAGCTTTTTAGCTTTCATTTCCGGGAAGATCCATTGAGCTTTGCTTGTTTGGATTCTTTCACCTTCACCTACCCAGTATGCTCCAGGTCCTTCTGTCATCACTGGAAATTTCTTTGTATCTCCAGTCATTGGTTCTACTTTTGAAAGTCTAAGCACTGATGAACCTCTAGCCACGTCTTTCATAATTTCTTTTGCTTGTTCCACTGGCACAAAACCAGCTAATTCGTCTTTTAAGTAACCCATATTTTAAATCCTCCTATTTATCTTTTTGATTGGTTTTCTTTAATGATGTTCACAAAACCTGTGCTTCCATTATCTTCTTTCGCACCAGGTTGCGACTTCTTTGGTGGACGATCACCTTTTAAACGTTCTTCAACTGCCTCTTTCACAGCGTTTTGAAATGCTTTTTCAACTGCTGCAATCGATTTGTTGCAAGCTTCTGCATTTGTATAGTCGAGAACTTCTGCAAGATCTAATGGAAGTTTCTTTTCTGTCAGAGTGTTCTTAGCTTCTGCCATTAACTCTCTCTTTGTAATTTCCGCTTCTTTGTCTGCAAGTTCCTTTTCTTTCTTCTTCTGCAGATACTCTTGTTTCTCCTGCGCTGTCATCTTTGCAAGTTTTTCTGCTTCAGATACTTTGTCATCAGTCATAACTCGCCATTTTTCCTGCGCATTTGTAATAGCAGTATTCACTGCTTTTTGTACCCTTCTATCAAATTCTGCTTGATGTCCTGCTGCCAATAGTTCATCAAACGTTGGTTCCTTTCCTCCTTCACCAGATCCGTTACCGTCACCTTGTCCGCCACCGTCTCCGCCTTCCGCAAAGAATTGTAAATTTAATGGAAGCTTACATTCTGTCTGCTGTGTTAATTTAGTTACATGTTTGTAATGCATTTTTTCTTTCCTTTCCGCCCCACTCCATTCAATTAAGCCCAGAGCATTGCATGTTGAATTATTTGCTGTCTCGGTTCTTTAACGCCTACCAGAAAAGGCATAAAAATAACACCCAGATTACTCTGCGTGTTTCTTAACATTATTTGACCCATAACTGGGAGATGATTGGATCACTTATCCTTTCTTTTCGGATGCTTTCTTTGGTTCTGCAACAATTTCTACCATGCCTTGTTCTACAAGATGCTGTGCTCTTTTCTCACTTGTTTCAAAAGTCTTTCCCACATCCTGAATCTTTTTGAGTTCCAAGTCATTGTAACGTTTGATTACTTTTACCTTCGGCATATCCTCACCTCCTTAAAAATGGGTATAAAAATACCACTCAATCTGTTACGACTGGGTGGTAATTTACATTTCTTCTATTTCCACATGCTGTGGGAATTTCACTCTGGACAAATGTGCCTTCATATCACAATCTGGACATTCAAACCATGCAAAACCTATTCTATCATTTTGATTAGCATGAAATCTATGTACGAGTTTTTCGCTTCCGCAATTAGGACACTTAACCATTTGGCCTTGATACAACTCATCAAGCAATAAAGCATATTTTGTTGGATTACTTGTCAACATATCCTGTCCTCCTTACATATTCTTGCCACCAATACTCTTCTGAAAATCTTGGACCTCGCTCATAATATAATGCTTCTTCATGAGTATTTGCTTTACCCCACATTCTCACCTGCTCTACATGAATACGTTCATGTCCTAAGGTTTTTACCAACTGTTCCCTATTAGCAAACGCATCCGGATACAATCGAATTTCTTTTAAATCAGGATGTGTCCATCCATACCAACCTTCTCCTATCAATTCTTCGTTATGATCGATTTTAATTTTTGCTTCACCAAAATCAATTCCCATTTCAGAAATAACTTTTTTTACATGCTTTAGCTGCATTGGTTCCTTTAATTCTGAAAATGGTGTATTAACGTTAGAATTTTTTCTAAAAGAAAGTTTTTTAGCATTCCATTGTTCACTATCATTATACTTCATATCCTGGAAATCGTCCAGTTTTTCAGGGATATTATCACCAAGAACTTCTCGATATTGTTTATGTTGTTTTCTGTCTGTAGATAGATTCTTAATCTTCTTTTCTTCTAACTCTGCTTTCTTGTTCCCTTTAACATACTTCGAATACCATTCGTCATAAGTCATATCACCAGGAACATATATTGTCTTTCCAGTTTCTGGGTCTCTTGCTGCACGTTTCTTTCCTTCCAGAAACTTTCTATCAATCACAGCAACAATCGTAGAACGACACCAAGGATGCATTGGTGGACAGTTTAAACCAATCTTTCTATCAATCACCTTGAATATCATTAAATCCATCTTCCTACAGATTTCAGACGTTTTAAGGTCAAGTGTTGCTAGATATTGATATTCTTCCACGCCCATGTCTTGGAATGCCTTAAAATTCATTTCTGTCGATAAGAAGGCACTTTCTGTTCGAACCAATCTTCGTGCCACACTAGATCCTTGTGCAAACTTATTCGCAATAATATCTGCCATTTCTCGTTCGGTTCTTCCAGTGACTAAATTGATTAACAATTCTTCCTTGATGTCTTGCGACAATTCCTTCGTATTCTTCCAGATACGATTAGAATAGTTATCACCGGACCATTTAGAATTAACTACAGTATCAATTACTTTAGTGTCTATATGACCAAACGAAAACGCTGCTTGTGCTCTCTGCTGCATATCGAAAATTGTACGATAGTATGCTTCATTTGCCAAATCCACATAATGTGATGTACTAAATGTCTTTTCTTGTTGATAAACATTCTCCATCACATAATCTAACTGATTCTGTATCTGCTTCAATCTTTCAATCCTTGATTGATAAGCTGGAGATTCCAATTTCGCAATGAGATCACTCTTTTTCCCGTCATAATTTCCATTCTTCAGTTTTTGCAGAAGTTCTTCAATAGAAGTCTTGTCTCGCAGTTCATTCAATAACCTTCTTGCTTCTGCTTCTGACAAATTATGTTTGGTCATATATCGTTCAAAAATGTCTTCTGCACTAAACGATAACCATCGAGAAGCCTTCAAATATAAGTTTGCTATCTGGTCAGCTGTATCCTCCGCTTGTTCCATGTAATGAAACATGTTTTCAACCTGACGTCTCTCCCAGTAAGTTAGATTACTCATCTACCTCACCTTCATCCTTTTTGTTGTTTGGCGGAATATTCGGTTCATTTCCAAACAATTCCCTTTGACGTTTTACATTTTCTTCACTCTCTTCCTTCACTGCATCCACTTCGTCTTCCGGAGATTCAACAAATGGAAGTAACTGAAGAAGTGTTTTCATACTTACACTACCTTTAAGGTTTGCAACCAATTGGCCAAGTTCCATCAAGTTCTTTGGTAACGCTCTGCTAAGAACTGGAACAATCGAGTTCGCGTTAACCATAATCTGCTTAATTCCATAAAAGTGGCAGAAAATTGAAATACGTTTACGCAACCCTTTTTTGTAATAGCGCTCTTTGATTTTGGTAATCATCTCTAAACCTAACAATTTGTACTCCATAGCAACGCCAGAGCTGTTTCCTACGAAATTTTCATCTGTCAGGTTAGGAACATGCGAAAATGTATAAATATCTTCTTTGATCGCTTTTCTGAGCGTTTCCACACTGTTTTCATCAAATGTTCTTGTTAGATACTCTGCCTTTGCGTCTGTTGGAAGTTCCAACAATTTCAGATCTTTTAATCGTTTCATCGCTTCAGTTGATTCTGCAACAGTATCGCCAAGTAGCGCACCATATAAAACCAATACCGCGTCAATGAACTGTTCCTTGTCATTTACTCGATCTGACATCAGAGTATTATACGCATCAATCAAACTGATTTGTTGCTCGAAATCACCGATATTATCTTTGTTGTTCTTGTATTCGATGATTGGAATTCTACCCAAATGATGTTCTGCCGGAGTACCGACTTCTTCATTTTGTCCATTTTCTTCATGAAGAATAAAAGTATATTTGTAGTTCTCTGTCAAAACAGTAGCTACAAACTCCTTGTCCTCACTTGCATCATTTTTCTCAACTCGATAATACACACCGAACAATTCTTTTTGTTCAATCGTATCGTCATACACCAGAAATGTGAATTCTGGTTCCAACACTCGTATTCTCAGTTCAGCTTCTTCCTCTGCTGCAAATACATATTCATACGATACGCCATATACAGACATATTAAGTGAATTGTCGCTATCTGCATCATCAACTTGTGCGTTATCAAAAGCAGTTGTTAATTTTTCAAATGCTTCATCTTCACCGCCTACGTGATTATATGTAATTGCATTGCCCATGAAATATCCGCTTGCGGTATCTGATATGTCCTTTGCATGGTTACATACAGTCTTTACATCTGGTCCATCATTTTTTCTTTTTCGATTGCAAATATCGTGTTCTCCGTCATAGTATCTCTTGTTCTTCATCATTTTTTCAGAAATGATACTGTGATGCTTTTCTATCAATCGAAGAATTATCTTTTTATCCAGGGACTTCTCATCAAACTTTTCCCTTGGATATGTCAAATTGTATAACATTCTTTCACCCTTTCACCTAGTATAATCCGACTTTTGCCTTGTCTTTTATAATTGCTCTATTCGTTCCTAGTATCGTGCTGCAGAAATATCTGACAGCATCCATACAGTGATCGTGTTGTTTCACTGGTTTGTCTTCTCCATGTTCCATTGCTTTGTTATCCCATATATACGAAGCAAATTCGATGATCGTATTCTTACAGCAATCATAAAATCCAATCTTACATTGATTGAGCAAACTTCCAACAAGCCTTATACCGTCCAGCACATCGTTCTTTGCCTTTAACACCGAGAAACCGTTTTTTCTTAATTCTGCAATAAAAGAAGCAGCTGAAGGGTCAACAATAATTGCTCTGATCTTATCTTCCCCCAGCCACTTTTTAAGCTCTGTTACATATTCTGAATCTGTTTTTTGTTTCTTTTCATCTCTTCCGGAATAGTAAAATTCTCTTATGCAATACCATTTCCCAGATACACTTTTCTGCCAAAGCAAGAACACTGTAGCATTCTGTGTCCCATAGTCACAGCTAACATATTTTGCTGTTGTGAATGATTCTGCAGCTTTTTTTATGACATGCTTTGCAGTATCAAACATATCGTAGATAATGCCTTCTGCTGCAACCCAAAGACCAAGAATGTATCTCTGAAAGAAAACGCCTGTATACATGGACCGATAACGTTCTTTGATTTTTTCTGAAAGACTCAAATTATCATCCATCGTGAAATGCAGATACAGAATTCTTTTAAGACCATCAGGTCTGTTTTCACTTTTAGCTTTTTCTTGTATTTCTTTTGTCCGCTGTTTTCCTAGATAACCTATAGATTTATCTATCCAGTTCACTTTGAACCAATGATATGGACCGTCCGGATTGCAGTTAAACCAATATTTTGATCCATCCACAGAGCATCGTCCTGTTGCCTGATTAACGAATGATTCTGGCATCAATGCAACTTCATCAAAAAAGACCCCAGCCAAGGTAATACCTTGAATGAGATCTTGTGAACGTTCATCTTTTCCACCAAATATGTAAAAATAATTTTCTACTTCTCCACGACTTACAATTACCAGATTATCAGCTCTATGATCTGTTACTTGATACCCTCTGCTTCGAAGCATCAGCTTTAGCCAGAACAACACGTTTCTTCTGAATGAGCCTATGGTCTTTCCACACATAGCAAAATTCTGGCCAACAAACGATGACATTGCCCACATCACAAATGAAAGTGACATGCTGACCGTTTTACCAGAACGAATTGCACCGTCTGCTATAATTCCATCATAATCTTTTACTGGTGATGTATCACACCACCAATTTAATACTTTCCTTTGTTTCTGCGAAAACGGTTTGAATTTGAATAGTTGTCTAATCCTCTTCATCTGCCCAGTCCTCCGCAGCTGTTCCTTTTAATGCTTCCAAGAATCCGTCATCAGCAATATCTTCACCACTTCCAGTTTGTGATTTTGCTCTCATAAGAGCAATTCTTGCATTTTGTTCTTCAATATCACCATCGGATTTTGTAGTCTGTCCTACAGTTTCCATGATTGCTCTATAGGCAGGAACATTACCTAATGCTGCTTTTTCGATCATGGCCATTACGACTACTTCTTCATAGGTGCTTTCATTACCATCTGCTTTCAGCACTTCAGATAATCCTGGAACATCTACTTTCATGGTAAGTAATTTGTTCATTGTATCTCTGAGCATTGCTTTTCGTCTTCTAGTCTCTCCTGACTTCTGACCACCTCTCGAAGCAATTTCCCGTACTTCATCCGTGCTTCGATGATCAAATCCTTTGTCTTTTATGTTTTCATAACCTGCCACTTCACCACCTTCAATTCTTGGTATTTTCTTGTCAATGGATCTTCCAGGACTTGAACCTGGGATTGCTCGGTTATGAGCCGAGTGTTCTCCCAACTGAACTAAAGATCCTGAGTGGGCAAATAGGGTGCCGCCCACTGTTGCGATTCTTTTGCTTTTGATAGAGATGTATTTTTGTTATTTTTAAAAGCACGTAACTACCGCAACTAAACGCAATTTTTGAATACTACCACATATTCAAAAGCAACCAGAAGGATTCGCACCTTCGTCCTGTCGTTTGTAGACCGTTCTCCTAACTGAACTATGATTGCAAAGTCAGAGGGAAAAACTATGTAATTCCCTCGTTACCTTTTCTTTCTTGCAAATCTATAAAATGCACTGATAGATAGGCTAAGCGCTATGTGCAGGAATCGAACCTACAAGACATCTCTGTCTGATGGTTTAGCAAACCACTGTGATACCATTACACCAACATAGCAAAATGTGCTCCCTGGGACACATCGTAGAGAGGTGCGGGAACTTCTGTTGTTGCCGACTTTCACGGCTATTGTTTGATTTCCACATATTGTTAGTAATCTGCTGATTACCTGCGCCTGAATTTAAGCATAAGAAAAGCACCCATTATGGATGCTCTCTAAATATTATATTAGTTTTTCACTCCTACACCAAACATATATCCAACAGCTGTCATTATCGCAGGTATAATAACGTCCCAACACTCATGATTTAAACACATACATACAATTCCAATAATCGCCATTATCAAGCATATTGTAAAAGCAATATTCATAGCTGCATTTTCTTTCTTATTACCAAATATTTTCCCCATCCATCCACCTTCACTACTTTGGTTAGAATTCATTAAATCAATAATTTGTTTTTGACTTCTCTCTGGTAATTTATTAAAACCATCTGAAGAAATCACTCCTATTAAATCATTTGCGTTTAGTGGATTTAAGTTAATTTTATCTCCCATGTTTACACCCTCTTTCCTGCAAAAAAGGTATATTCAATTTTTCGTGTTTTTTTGTTTTGAGAGTTTCCACCTTCCAAATAATTCCAGAATTTAAAATATATTTTTTGTCCTTGAAATGTTGCCAATTCAATAGGTGTGTTGATTCCTGTTCCTGATTCTCTAAAATTTATACATGTTAATTCAATATTTTCTTTTTCTACATTGCTTTCTATAGATTGTTCTTCTGTCTCACTTTTTTTAAAAATAAGTTTAACATTAAACTTAAATTTCTCATTGCCCACAAAATGAAATGTCACATCAAATTCCTCTTGAAAAGCATATACCACACCACTATCAATAATCTCATAATCTCCCGAACTAATCTTTATTTGCATTTTTCCTCCTCCGACATCATACTGCCTTATCTTTTATACATAATTTCATACTTCAAAATTATGTCTTTTGACATAAACACCAGAGTTTGCAAAATCTGACGCAATTCGACAAATGTTTTTGTAAAATACAATTTAGCAACGAAAAAAGCACCCCAGCCGTACAGGGTGCTCTCAAGGAGTTCTCGTCAATGCACAAAACAAATAATAGGTGGATATCTGTTCGTTCTTCGACACTAGCATAGTAACATGTAATTTGCTGACATTCTATGACATCTTTTCTTCTGGTAACTTAAAGTTCTTCAATGCTTGTCCATGATATCTGTGTATATGACGCTCTGTATAATTCATTTTCTCAGCAATCTCCCACCATTCAAGTCCTTTTATGTATCGATAATGAAGTACGTCCTTTTCGTTTTCGTTCTGTAATAGCTCAATGCGTCTTGTTATTTCTTTGTACTCCTTGATCCTGGAATACTTTTCAGCAAGCAGTTCTCGTTCTTTTGAATCAATTGTTGCTGCATAACCAGACAAATCACCTGTTCCTGATGCGTGAGGCATACCATCATTGTTCACGGATGGATATTGCTTCATTGATCTAATTTCTTCCAGATCGGATTCAATACGTTTAATTCTTCTGATGTGTTTACGATATGTCCACAAATACGCTTTTTTCAATTCATTTTCTGTCTTTACTGTTTTGTCCAATGGCCTCACCCCTTGCATAATATGGTTTTCTTTTAAACCGTTCCTTAGCTTTTACACTTCCACCTTTTTTCGCATATTCTTCGTAGTGGCCTTGTTCTGCTAATTTCTTCTCTGATCTAGTTCTCCTATGTGTCAAATAACCACTCCTTTCCAAATCAGGTATGTAAATGCATCCATTCTAGGTAGTCACTTTTCTTTCAAGCTGCATTCCACTTCTTTGACGATCGCGTGGCGCTTAGCTTCGTCCTGATCGCCATTGCAATTATCTCTTGCGTAGCGTTCAAGGTATTCTTCAATAGTTCTGTTGTTCTCGCTCATCTTCATCCTCCCAAAGTCCATGTTCTACTTCAAATGTAATGTCGTTTGCTATCCATTCAATCACACACATAACCAAGCAGATTAGACCATAAAATACAAATGCTAGAAGTAATGCTCCTGCGATTAAACCTATTGTGTACATTATGGTTCACCTGCCTATCCACACACTGTTCTATTACTTGGCATCGCTTCAAACAATGTTCGATAATTCGGAATGATGTATTCTGCTTGTACGGTATAATGTTTAATTCCGTATGCCCACGCAATTCTTGTTTCGATTTCACAGCCGTTCCAATCATACGTTTCTTGAATGCCAATGAACACATCTGCTTCTGCCATTTTCTTCAATGATTCGCCCAAATACCAGATTGCTTGATTGCTATTTTGTGGTGGTGTATGTTCGATATACGAATCAATCAACTCCAATTCTTCACCCTCATAGATTTCTGCAATCTGTTTCATCTTTGAAATACTTTCTCTGATTTCTTCTTCTGTTCTGCCTTTCATTGGTACACTTACAAATAATTTTTTCATAATCTAATTCTCCTTTTCTTGAATTTCTTTCAACTTTGCTTCGGCTTCTTCTTTCAAAAGGTAAATGTTTATAGCTTTTAAATGTGGCTTGCCTTCGTCTATTACATCAAACTCAACTTTTCTACCTTTTTTAAATTTATTATCTTTTGGCTTGCAATCCGAATAATGATAAAAATATAAAACTCCATCATTCCCCATTATATTTCCACCAAATCCATTTCTATCTCTTTTTGTTATTGTTCCTTTCATCCGTTCTCCTTTCCTAGAAACTCATACCTGAATAGTATTCCATTCTATCTTTATCCACTTTTTCTATATATGCTTTTTCAATATAACAACCTATCACTTCTGTCTGTTCCTTGTTCTCATACTGAAATCTGCTATCCCACGAATCACCAAACAATACACACGCTTCGCCACTTTCTGTTTCGTTATTCCACGATAAAAACAAAGGACATTTACAACATCTCATATCTATTCCCCCTTCTTTTTAATCGCATCTGCTATATTTAATACGTTACGAGCCACTGCAAACACCCCTGATGCAATTAGTAGATTTGCATTTAATGTCAAAATACCTAGTATTAGAAATAGCCAAGCCAATAAACTTTCAATCATAACTATTCCCCCTTGTACCCACAAAACTCTTTCACAATATTATCAAGTTCATTGTAGCAATCCGTACATAAATCAACATTTCTATAAAAACTGAAATCATCAATTACCGTTTCGCTATATTCCATTTCTTCTTCTTCTTTTCCACAATGGTCGCATATATATATT
Source organism: Faecalimonas sp. (assembly GCA_045543595.1). Taxonomy (GTDB): domain Bacteria; phylum Bacillota; class Clostridia; order Lachnospirales; family Lachnospiraceae; genus Faecalimonas. Next base: position 417 of record JAZQMU010000201.1, on the reverse strand, counting down.
GTTTTTTTCATACCTATTCCCCCTTGTATGGCTCATCTAAAGGTTTCCATGCAATGACTTCTGCATCCACTACTCCAAATTCCTCCGAGAATGTGACATATTCCCACCAACCTTCTGGAATTATGTAAGCATCTTTTTCTTCGTCATATTCCCAATTATCGCAATCATTCCATACAAAGCCACTGTCTTCTGTTGTCATTGTTCCATCTGTATAGAATGCTCTTGCAGTTAAACAACTCTCTTTCTTTTCATTTCCTGCACCTATGTATCTTCTAATGAAGGTTATATCTACTTCTGTTTCATTTGGTGGAAGTTTCAAACTACAAGGAATCCATTTGCTACCGACATTTGTGTCGTTACCAAGTGATTCAATAGCCATTTCAAATGCTTTTTTCTGAAGTCGGATCGTAGCCATGT
>JAZQMU010000200.1:0-17131 GCA_045543595.1 Faecalimonas sp. | reverse complement strand
AGTTAGATAAGAATCAAGTGCGATGCTCGAAAGAGTATCGCATTTTCTTTTGCGACGATATATAATATGTATATGGGACACTTGTATTTAAAAGGAGGAATTAGATGAAGAAATTACTGATCGTACTTGCTCTAATGACGTGTTTGTTTGTTGGATGTGAGACAGAAAAAAAGCCTGATATCGATAATTTAATTGTGGAAGAACCAGTAACATTTATGGATGAGGCTGCAGTGATTGATGGAGCAGAAAATGTTGTCTATATTCCGAATGAATATATAAGTAATGCTTGGTATCCGAATATTTATAGACTAGGTGAAAATATGTTGATGGTATCTTATCCGGAGTATTATGAAGGAGACGAGTCACAGTCTCAGGAAGTTCAAAAGATGGAATTAAAACTTCTTTCTCTTAAAAGTGGCGCACTACTTGCGGAAGTTGAGTTGCCGTCTGTCATGGGGGAAGTTCAGATTTGGGGTAATAATGCTGTGATTTCTGATCCACAGACTGGAAGAGTGACAGTGTTTGACGAGAATCTGGAAATGGAAATTCAGTATCACATAGAGCCGGATCCGATGGAGATATGGTATGTGAGTGAGGATTTGGAAACTGTATACATTTGTGACTGGGATGAAGGATTATCTAGTTTTGATCTTATGACTGGTAAAAGAAAGCCGTTGCTTGAAAATGGTGTGAATGCCTTTATGACGAAGGATAACAACGGGAATATGTTCTGTCATTATACGGACATAACTAGTCAAAAAAATAAAGCAAATCGTGTGGATTTTAAAACAGGAGAAGTGGAACAAGTTCCTCTGGAATTTGATATAGGATATGATTGCTTTGAGTGCGAGAATACCTGGCTGGTGTTAAGTGCGAACGACACGAGTAAATACTATCTGTATAAAGATGGAGTACAGAAAGAAATATTATATGAAGGAAACGGGATTCAGTTGTCAGATGGAAAACTGCTTTTGATGAAAGAAAGGGGCGCTTTTCTTTATGATTTAGAGGGAAACTATTTGTCAGGCTTTCAACTTCCAGGAGTGGAACTTAGTTTCCTTAATAACGTACTCGTATGGAGTGAATACTGGAATGGATACTTTATGGTTGAATATCGGGATGGTGACCATAGATTGCTGTTTTGGGATGTTGGAAAAGAATCACAAGGAGACAATCTGATGATTCAAGGACCGAAAGATGATATAGGAGAAGCTGTTTCAACAGAGCTGTATGAAAGAGCGAATCAGATTTCAGATACATTTGGTGTGGATATTCGCATTGCAGATCTTTGTGAGGAGTCTTACGCAGAATATACTTGTTCATACGAGATTGACGAAGAAGATATTGCGTTTGCACTTGATATGCTGGAAGATTATATGGGTGATTATCCGGAAGGATTTTTTGAACAACTTACATATGGAGATCACGGGCCGCTTAGGATAGAGATAGTGACTGATCTTCAACGAGATGATGGTATTGATCCTTCGGCAGCCTTTGTCTGGGGGCATATTATGGTCATGGATTCATGGTCGGTAACAGAAGCAAATTTTTATCATGAAGTGTCACATATCATTGATCAAAAACTAGCTTTTGATGCAGGGCTTTATGAAGATGCGTTGTATAGTGAGGAAAAATGGCTTGCGCTGCAACCGGAAGGATTTGATTATGCGTATTCCTATGTGGACCAATATTTACTGGAAGTAGATTATGACTACTTTGTGTCCTCCTATTCAGCAACATTTCCAACGGAAGATAGAGCGGAATTGATGGATTTTGCTATGAGAGATATGGTGGAATTTGAAGCGGGCGGACCGCTGTATGAGAAGTTGGAATACTATTCGCATTGTATCAGAGAATGTTTTGATACGGTGGGATGGCCGGCAATCACTATGTGGGAAGAACCACTATATCAATAAATGAGGACAAGGTTCAATGTATTGAACCTTGTCCTCGTTTTTTGCTTTATATTGTGAAATCCTCAAATGTATAATTTTCTTTTAAGTACTTTCTGTAATTGCCATCCCCGTAACCATAAACAAGCTTTGCATACAATGAAAATACAGTAGTATTTGTAACCAGTATTGCACCATTTCGAAGTACTGGCTCAAGCACTTTCTCATAATCAATATCTTCATGTACAAGAGGGCAGAGGTAAAGCGGCACATCGTGTTGCTTGCAATGAGCTGAAAAAGCTGTTAATGAATGAAGACCCTCGTTATTTAAAATCGTATTAACGTCAAACAATTCCTGAAGTACAGCGTCCGGTTTGTTTTGGGCAAAATTGTAGTAATGATAAGGCATACGTCTGTATGAACGAATGAACATTACGTTTGCATATTTCTTCATGGAAGTTTTTGGCCTTGGCATGGAAACGAGATCCTTGATAGTTGGATTGATTGAACCATGCTTGAATTTGAAAGAATCGTCAATGACATCCCCAAATCGACCAGAACCTATATCAATATATTGGAAATCGAAAGGTGCATTTTGAGAAATGCGCGAACCATAATGTACCTCCAAAGTTTTTGATAATTCGTTCTTGATGACGTTATACACGCCAGGTACACGGTTAGCCAGTATAAAAGTAACTGCGCCGTTAAAACATTCCATGCGGTAATTGTCTTTTTGGCTGAGCAGAGTGTTTTGGGTGATGATCACGAGAGGGATATCCAAATCTGTCAGCAAAAGATTGAGCGCTGCTGCTGTAAATGGAATGTATTCCGTACCGTGGATCAGAATCATGCCTTCGTAAGAGGACAGGTCCATTTTTGTCAACATATCTTTGATCTCCAGACAGTCATACAATGTAACATTTTCACTGATTGGTGTTTCTGGAGAGATATAATCAAAGTCTACAGTTTGTTTATAATAAGAAGAATTTCTCGCCATGTCGATCCATTCGTAACATTTGTCTTCCTGGAAGTTTGGTGAGATGATTAAAATTTTTTTCATTTTAAATTCGCCTCCTGCAACAAGAGTATTATAGTACAAATAAATAGATTCTTTCAATATAAAGTTTCGAAAAATAACGTTAAAATGTTAACAATTATCAGAAATTGATAAAACATTGCAAATTGTAGCGATATTTTATTGAAAAAAAGATTTTAAGGTGCTAATATGTCCCTATGGAAAAGAAAAAACCTTTATTGATTACATTGAATAATTATCCGGAAAGTTGCAATTTGTGCCGTGTTGGGTTGGCTTATACTTATGTTGATGCAAATAAGTGGCTGATCAGGGACAACTTTTTCATCTGCGCGGTGAAAAATGGACGTCTGAAACACCATGTTGGCGACGAGGTGATCGAACTTAGAAGAGGTGAGATGTTTATTGTTCCGCCTAATGTCGTTGCATATGAAGAATACATGGAGCCGAATACCCAGTTTTACATTATCGAATTTGCAAAAGAATTTCTGAATTATGATCCTTATGGAGATACCATTAAAGATCGTCTGTTTACGTTCCTTATGCTGGATTCCATTATGGACAAAAAACTTAGTATGCTGACAAAAGTACCTTTGTCAGCGGAAGACCAGTCTTTTATCATGAAGCAGATTGAACGATTCCATTATGAATTCACTATTCGCAGAGAAGGAATGTTTGAGATTCTCAATGGAATCCTGACTACGATCATCAACATTTTTGGATGGAGATATCTTTATCAGCCAAAGACTGTGCAGGTCGAAAAGAAATACAGCAAGCTGAACAAGCTGCTGCGCGACAGCATTGACTATATCTACGCGAATTATGCGGAAAATATCTTGATTGAAGATGTTGCGATGAATTTCGGTGTGTCCAGATCCAAGTATTGTCAATTGTTCAAGCAGGTTATGGGAACAACTTTTCACAAATACTTGAATGATATTCGTTGCGAAAAAGCCACACAATTGCTGATGGAAAATGAGATGACCTTGGAAGAGATTGCAGAAAAGACAGGTTTTACGGATGCTTCCAGCTTGTATCGCAATTTTATGAGTCATTACGGGGTGAGTCCAGGCAAATACAGAAAAGAACATATGAAATAAAACGACCAATTTGGTCGTTTTTTTATTGCAAAATTGCACTTTTTTCAATCGGTATTGTACGAAATGCAATCTTTTTACAATGTTTTTTAAATGTTCAAAAAAATATGGACGAAATGCAATGTTTTGGGAATGAATATCAATTGAAAGAAAAACAATTTTCTGATAATTTAAAATAAATACAGAATATACAGTAAGGAGGAATATGTATATGAAAAAGAAACTTTTAGCTATTTTACTTAGCGCAACATTAGCTTTATCGTTACTCGCTTGTGCAGCTGACGAACCAGCTGATAAACCAGCAGACGATACAACAACAGATGCACCATCAGATGACACAACGGACGACCCAGCTGATGACGCACAAGCAGCAAGTTCATTTAGTGATGACTTTACATATGTTGAAGATGACGGAACAACATTTGACATTGCTACATACTACAATGATCTTGGTGTGGATTGTACTTTTGAATTAGGAGCAACAGGCGGCGTTGTTAACGTGCCAGATGATCATGTAGGATCTCTTCCAGCTCCAAAGGAAAAATATACAATCGGTTTCTCTGTTTACTACACAGTTGACGAAGTAGGTGCTATGTTACTTGATTCTATGAAAGCTTATGCGGAAGAAGCTGGCGTAGAATTAAAAGTAAACGATGCTAACTACGATCAAAATGCTCAAAACCAAGCAATTGAACAATGGATCCTTGAAGAAGTTGACGGCGTTATTCTTGCTCCATGTGATTTCTACGCTGTAAAAGATGCTCTTGATTCATTAGCAGAAGCAGGTATCCCAGTTGTTACATTAAACCCTGCACTTGCAGGTTCTGCAGCTTCAGTAGTTATGTCAGAATGTAAAGAACAAGGTGTTATGGCTGGACAATTACTTCTTGACCACTTATTAGCAGAAGGCGTTGAAATGAAAGGTACAATCGTTTACCAATCACTTCCATTCGTACATCCAAACGCAGCTACACGTTCTGATGGATTCAAGAGCGTATTCGCTGATTATCCAGACGTTGAAATCGTTGAATTAACAGGTACATCTGTAGAAGAACACTACGCAGCATTTGAAGGTGCTATCACAAAATACGGTGATGAAATGATCGGTGCTTTCGGTCTCTACTCAGCAGCTACAGTTGGTATGATCAATGCTAAATTAGCAAACGACAGCGATGTTCCATTAACATCAATCGATAATGATAAACCTATCCTTCAAGCAGTTTACGAAGGCAACTGTCTCGGTTCAGCATGCTACAGCTCAACAGCTCCAGCATACTACTGTATGGGTGCAATCATTAACTTATTAAACGGCGAAGATGTTCCTTCAGCATTCTTCTATCAAAACCAAACAGTTACAAAAGATAACGTAGAAGAAATGTTCGAACACTACTACGCAGGCAAGACTCTTGCAGATTACATGGCAGGCGCAGTAGAATAATTTACGAAAATAGTATTACATCATAGTTTATCTGGGAAATTCGTATATTTTGAATCTGAATAAATTTCTTATTTAAGGTTTGGGGGTCGTGAAAAGGTCGGAAATGTTTCACGACCCGCAAATCGATAGGGTGGATAAGAGGTTTCCAGATACAGGATTTATACGGATTTTCTTGCTATTTAGAAAGGAGAACAGTATGAGAGTATTAGCATTTGGAGCACATCCAGACGATATCGAATTCCGCATGGCCGGAACTTTAATGAAAATGAAAAAACGTGGTGATGAAATCTTTATGTGTATCGCTACAAACGGAAATATCGGTTCTTACGGAAAGACAAAAGAAGAAATCGCAGCTATTCGTCATGCAGAAGCACAAGCATCAGCTGATTACATCGGTGCAACACTTCTTTGGTTAGATGAAGATGATGAATTTATCTTTGACGAAGAAAGAACAAGATTAAAATTTATCGAAGCAGTTCGTATTGCTAGACCAGACGTAATCTTTGCTCCTCCAGCAGGAAACAGAGACTACAACCAAGATCATGACATTACAGGTTATCTTGCATTCGAAGCAAGAGTACTTGCAACTGTTAAGGCAATATTACCAGAAGTTCCTGTAATCGATCACATTCCACCATTATTCTATTGTACTCCAATGGGACTTTGCCACAACTACAATCCACAATACTTCGTAGACATCACAGATACATACGAAGATAAGATGAAGATGTTCAAGTGCCATGACTCACAACAAGGTGACTGGTGTAAAGATGCATTCGGTGTATCATACAACGATATTCTTACAAGTGAAGTTAAATACTGGGCAGCATGTGCAGGTACACCTGGCGTAGAATATGTAGAAGCATTTGAACTTTGTGAAAGATGGCCAATCATTGCAGGCGCTCACAAATTACTTCCATAATAAGGACTGTTTAATCGGAATAATAAATAACTAGAAATAACTCCTTGTTTTCAGATGCAGTCGTCTGAAAACAAGGAGTTATTTAACATACAGGAGGTAGCAAATGAGAGTATTAGCATTCGGACCACATCCAGATGATATTGAAGAAAGAATTTCGGGGACATTATTCAAGTTAAAACAACAAGGAGCAGAGATTTTTCTCTGTGTAGCTACAAATGGTGAGATTGGTTCTTATCGAATGACAAAAGAAGAAACAGCAAGAGTACGTCATGGTGAAGCACAAGCTGCAGCAGATCGCTTAGGCGCAACATTGATCTGGATGGGAGAACCTGATGAATTCATTTTTGATGATGAAGCAACCAGACTTAAATTTATTGATGCTGTAAGACAGGCAAAACCAGATATCATTTTCGCGCCACCTTGTGAAGACTATAATCAAGACCATGACACAACTGGTTATATGGCATTTGAAGCACGTGTGCTTGCTACAGTAAAAGCAATCGAAACAGAACATGAGATCATTGATCATATTCCACCGCTCTTTTACTATTCGCCATATGGAATGGCAAGATCATTTAAACCGCAGTATTTCGTTGACATTACTGATGTGATGCAGGATAAGCTGGAAATGCTTAGCTGCCACAAATCTCAGATGGGTGACTGGTGTAAAGATGCCTTTGGCGTGGACTATACAGAACATGTAGTTACAGAAAATAAATACTGGGCTTCCGTGTGCGGAACTCCAAATGTAGAGTACGTAGAGGCACTTATGATCTGCGAAAGATGGCCAATCATCGCGGGTGCACATAAGTTGTTGCCATAGTATTTCGTAGTGTGATAGAATAAAAAAAACGGATAATATAGGAGGTATATTCAGATGAAAAAACTTACAGATTGTTTTGAACTTTCAAATGGTGTTAAGATTCCTTGTATTGGATTTGGAACATATTTAACTCCAACAGGTGACATCACAAAAGAGTCAGTAATTGAAGCTCTTAAAGTTGGATATCGTCATGTAGATACAGCTTTAGCGTACGGAAATGAAGCTTCAGTTGGTGAGGCAATCAGAGAATCTGGGATTCCAAGAGAAGAAATTTTTGTGACAACAAAACATTGGGTAACAGATCGTGGATATGAAAAAGCAAAAGCAGCGATCGATCAATCATTGGCAAATCTTGGATTAGATTACATGGATCTTTACTTGATCCACTGGCCATGTGTAGAAAAAGTTTCTCCTGACTGGAAGGAAATCAATGCAGGCACATGGAAAGCATTTGAAGAAGCTTACAAAGAAGGTAAGATTCGTGCTATCGGTGTAAGTAACTTCCAAAAGAAACACATTGACGCATTAGATGAAATGTGTGAAATTAAACCTATGGTTAACCAGATCGAGTTCCACCCAGGTTACCTCCAAATGGATACTGTAAAATATTCTCAAGAATATGGTATGCTTGTACAAGCATTCAGCCCATTAGGATGTGGAGCAGTTCTTCAAGATGAAACATTAAAAGCGTTGGCTGAAAAATACGGAAAATCAGTAGCTCAAATCTGCTTACGTTTCGTATTACAATCAGGCATCAACGTGCTTTCTAAATCAGTTACACCATCTAGAATCCTTGAAAATTCACAAATTTTTGATTTTGAACTTTCAGCAGAAGATATGGCAGTGATCGAAAATATGCCACAAGTTGGATTTACAGGATGGCTTCCAGAAGAAGCACCAGCAGATGCAGTTGCAGCAAACAGCTAAGAATAATTAGTCAGTAGGAATTAAGCTTTCAAGAAGGAAACTTCTTGAAAGCTTTTTTTGTGTTAAATTGGAGTTTATCGCGCTGATTGCTGGTTTGTAGTTAGGCGTAGTGGAACCTATTCTCACATCATTGCCCAAAAATAGAGGAAGATTAGGCATTTACACGTTTTTAGAATGCATTTTGCCCAGTGGTAGTTTCATTAGGTTTTTAATCATCATATTCTATCTTTGGTGCCTAATCTTCAAAATCATTTGGACATTACAGGCATTTTTAGTCATTTTATACCCAACAACTACTTGGCTCTTATATCCAGCACGATTGAATATCCAATTCTATAAACTCCAATTTAATGCAATAAAAAACTTTCAAGAAGTTTCCTTCTTGAAAGCTTAATACATATATTATGGTAATAATTTGTGAGCCCCTGCAATGATCGGCCATCTTTCACAAAGCTGGAAGGCTTCTACATATTCTACGCCAGGTGTGCCGCAGCATGCAGCATAGTATTTTGCATCTGCCTCACTCATGTCACAGTAAGAAATACCAAATGCGTCCTTGCACCAGTCTCCTTGTTGTGAATCATGGCACTTGAACATGTTCATTCTGTCTTCAAATTCTTCTGTAATATCTACGAAGTATTGTGGCTTAAAGTGAGTTGATAATCCAGTAGGCTGGCAATAGAAAAGTGGTGGAATATGGTCGATGATTTCGTGTTCTGTTTCAATTGCTTTTACAGTAGCGAGAACACGTGCTTCAAATGCCATATATCCTGTTGTGTCATGGTCCTGATTGTAATCGTAACAAGGAGGAGCAAAAATAACATCTGGTTTTGCCATACGAACTGCATCGATGAATTTGAGTCTGGTTGGTTCATTGTCAAAGATAAATTCATCGTGTTCATCCAGCCAAATTAAGGTTGCGCCAATGTAATCAGCTGCAGCCTGTGCCTCTGCATGACGGATAGCTGCGATTTCCTCTTTTGTATGACGGTAAGAACCGATTTCTCCGTTTGTTGCTACGCACATGAAAATTTCATCGCCGCGTTTTTTCATTTTCAATAAAGTCCCGGCCATGTGGTATTCGATATCGTCTGGATGTGCTCCAAAAGCTAATATTCTCATAAAAATCCTCCTTATGGTAATAATTTGTGTGGTTCAGCAGAACCAATTGGCCATGTCTTGCAAAGCTGGAATGCTTCTGCATATTCGATTCCAGCACCAGTCTGATAAGCAAATTGTTTACATTGTCCGATCATACCGGCTGTTACGTCGCAGCCGAAACAATCTTCACACCATTCGCCATGTTGAGATTCATGAGTTTTCCACATGTCGAGTTTTGTTTCAAATTCTTCTGAAATGTCAACATAATAGTCAGGAACGAAATTCATTGCGCCTAATGGAGCGCAGTAAAACATTGGTGGGATCTTTTCTGCAGGCGCGTGGGCTGTTTTTATCAAAGGAATTGACGCGTTGATACGAGCAATGAAAGCCATATAACCTGTAATATCATGATCTGGATTATAATCCTGCATTTTCCATAATGTAAACATGACATCTGGTCTTGCCTCGCGTACTGCGTCGATAAAAGCATCACGTACCTCACGGCTGTCGATCAGATATTCATCATCAAAATTCATCCAAATGAGTTTTGCACCAATCTTTTCTAAAGACTTCTTGGTTTCTTCATAACGTACAGCAGCAATTTCTTCTTTGGTTTCGTGAACAAATGAACCGATATTTCCGTTCGTAGCGATCGCTACATACAGCTCATGTCCTTGTTTTGCATACTTGATAAATGTACCTGCACAGTAGTATTCAAAATCATCTGGATGTGCACCAATAAATAGAATTCTCATAGAACCTCCTCCTTCATAAGTTTGTTTCTAGAATTAAGGATAACAAGTTCTAAGTCCCATATCAATTGGTTTTAGTGTTAGAAAATTCTCATTTCGTTCGCAATTTTAAGGGGAGGTATATTCTTTTCGATATTTCCCCGGACTTTTTCCAAAGTGATTCGTGAAATTACGATAAAGTGAAGAAACATCAGAAAAGCCAGTCATCTCACAAATCAGCTCAAGGGAATGATCTGTGTCTATTAGCAATCGTGCAACCTTTTCACAACGCAGATTATTTAGATAAGAGTGAAACGTTGTTCCCATGGTCTGCTTAAATAAGGTACAGTATATGGTTTTGGAAGTTCCAAACTCTTTCGTAATCTCCTTTAAAGTAATGGGCTGATGATAGTGGTTATTTATGTAATTGACGCTTTCTGACATTAGGCGATTAATCTTTCGGTATTTCTGCTCTTTATTAAGAGTTTTGGTTTCATGAAGGAAATGCCAGCCTAGAATGTTGAAGATCGTAAGGAGAATACTGTGAAGCATATCGAACATACCCTCGCGGCGTTTATGAAATTCCCAGTGGAATTGTTCTGTAAGCTTCGCAACAAGCTCTTGATCGTGAGCAGATAAGTCTACTTTAAAAATTGCTTCTTTATTTGGCTCAAAAATCATATTAGTAAGTAAAAATGTGAAAAAACGATCTTTGATAGAGTCTCCTGCGGGATCGTAGCATAGGAATTCTTTCGTGAAATCCAGGCAGTATACTTTGGAGTTAGGCTCCGGATATTCAAAACGAAATGCCGTGTCAGGCATGATCACACAAACGTCTCCTTTCTTATATTCAATCCGTTTATCTCCCAACTGAGTGAGCATTTTCCCCTGTTTTACGACCAAGATTACAAAATGATCGATTGCACATAACTTGCATGAATCCGTATAGTCGGCGAGTAATCCAATACGACATAGATTACAGCTTTCAGGATGATTGTTTAAAGTTACATATAAAGGTTTTCTTGTATTCATAATTTAATAGTATCAAAGAGATATGAATAATTCAATGAAGCGTGAACAAAATGAGAAAAATTGGAAGTTGACATATTGGACAAAACATGGTTATATGAATATATGAACAACTATTCATATGAAAAGGTGATGAAATGTCGAAAATATACATATTAGAAAACCTTGGATGTGCAAATTGTGCCGCCAAGATGGAACAAAAAATTAATGAATTGCCTGAGGTAGAAAAAGCGACGATCACATTTGCGACAAAGCAATTGAAGGTGGAAAGCAAGACTTCTGATGACTTGCTTTCGAGATTGCAGGAAGTATGTGCTTCCATAGAGCATGAAGTGGTTGTAGTTCCCCAAAAGGAAAATAGAACCGTGAAGGTGCAAAAAGGTTTTAGCAAAGAACAGAAGAAAGATTTAAGCAGGATCGTAATAGGAGCTCTTTTATTTGTGCTAGGTATTCTGACTGGAAAGCTGCTTGTATTTACAATTGCTTATCTTTTGCTTGGAATCGAAGTGCTGAAGTCTGCCGGTAAGAATATTTTGAAGGGGCAGATTTTTGATGAGAACTTTCTTATGAGTATTGCAACGATAGCAGCTTTTGCGATCGGCGAATATGCAGAGGCAGTTGGTGTAATGCTGTTCTTCTGTGTGGGTGAATTTTTTGAACACGTGGCAGTAGAAAAGAGCAGAAATCAGATTATGGAAGCAGTAGACCTTCGTCCGGAGACAGTACTTCGTGTGCATGATGATCACACGCACACGATTCCAGCAATGGATGCAAAGGTAGGAGATCTTATCATGGTTCGTCCTGGAGATCGCATTCCACTTGATGGTGTTGTGGAAGAAGGAGAAAGCCGTATCGATACGTCTCCAGTTACAGGAGAATCAGTTCCTGTAAAAGCAGAACCTGATGATAAAGTAATTTCTGGATGTGTAAATCTGTCAGGAACATTGTATGTCTGTGTGGAAAAAACATTGGAAGAATCTATGGTGACGAGAATTTTACATTCGGTGGAAAATGCGGCGGCGAATAAGCCAAAAGTAGATCGATTTATTACAAGATTTGCAAGAGTTTATACACCGTTTGTGGTGTGCCTGGCTTTGGCAACAGCGATCATTCCTTCGCTTGTAACGGGAGAATGGGTAAAATGGTTACACACAGCGATCACATTTCTTGTTATCAGCTGCCCTTGTGCTTTAGTACTCAGTGTGCCATTGGCATTTTTCTCTGGAATTGGTGTGGCTTCAAAAAATAAGATCCTCTTCAAGGGTGGCAGTGCTATGGAGAGTCTGAAGAATGTAAAAGCAGTAGTCATGGATAAGACTGGCACAATCACGAAAGGTGAATTTGCAGTACAGGAATGTATTGCAGAGGATGGGTATACAGAGGAAGAACTTCTTGTTATGGCAGCGGGATGTGAAATGCAGTCCACTCATCCGATCGCAGTCAGCATTGTGGAAGAAGCGGTGAAGAGAAATCTTTCTGTGGCGCTTCCAAAAGGAATCGAGGAGATTGCAGGAAAAGGTGTTCGCGGGAAAATTGGAAAGAAAGAAGTGCTCTGTGGAAACAGATCATTATTGGAAGAAAATGGAATTGTTGTTCCAACAAGAATGACAGAAGGTGTTACAGAGGTTTATGTTGCCTTGGGTGGTAACTATGCAGGTTGTATCCTGATTGCTGACAGTCTTAAGGCAGATTCCAAAAACGCGATAGATATTCTGAAAAGAAGAAGTATTAAGACTGTGATGTTGACTGGTGATGGTGCAGAAAGTGCCAATAAGGTTGGAAACGAAGCAGGAGTGGAAGAAATTTATGCAAAACTTCTTCCAGATGAGAAGCTACAGCACATGAAAAAACTGCGAGAAAAATATGGCGAAATCATGTATGTAGGTGACGGTATCAACGATGCGCCAGTTCTTGCTGGAGCAGATGTGGGAGCTGCCATGGGAAGCGGTGCAGATGCGGCAATCGAGGCCGCCGATGTAGTGTTTATGACTCCTTCTCTTGAGGCTGTTCCAAAAGCAATCGACATTGCAAGGATTACGAACAACATCGCAGTTCAAAATATTGTGTTTGCACTTGCTATTAAGGCGATGGTTATGATTTTTGGCCTTTTTGGACATGCAAATATGTGGATGGCAGTATTCGCTGATTCAGGTGTAGCGATGCTTTGCGTCCTGAATTCAGTACGTATTTTATACAGAAAATAGAGTTGACCAATCAGAAGACATCATTCATAATTGAGTTGTGAATGATGTTTTTTGGTAGAAAGGATTTATTCGATGACAAAGATAGAAAAGGTGGATTTACATTCTCAGGTACATGAGTGTGCGGTTCATCAGATAGAAGATGGAATGCCGGCAGAGGATTTGATTCGGGAACTGGCTGATTTTTATAAAGTATTTGGAGATGTGACTCGGATCAAAATTTTGTATGCGCTGGCTCAGTCGGAGGCATGTGTGTGTGCAATTGCCGAAGTTATAGGTATGACTCAGTCGGCCGTTTCTCACCAGCTTCGTATGTTGAAGCAGATGAAACTAGTAAAAAACAGACGAGATGGGAAGACTGTATATTATTCGTTGGCTGATGCCCACATTCAGGCTATCTTAAGCCAAGGTATGGAACACATAGAGGAGTAGGATCATGAAAAAAGAAATTTTAGGACTGTTGGCGGCAGTATTACTTATGACAGGCTGTTCGTCAAATATAAAAGACGGCGTGGCTTGCCTGGAAGAAGGAAAATATGAAGATGCGATCACAGCATTTCAGTTTGCTATCAACGAAGAAAAGAATCTTGGAGAAGCGAACCGAGGAATGGCAATCGCTCATTATGAACTTGGAAGTTATGAAGAAGCAGTGGAATATTTTGAAGAGGCACTTGCAAATGAAACAGAAGAAACTGCATCCATCTATCATTTGATGGGGACAAGCTGCATGCAGTATGAAGATTATGAAAATGCACTGGTGTATTTCGAAAAAGCACTTTTGATGGAAGACTGCGCAGATGCGATGAAGAAAGAAATGATGTTCAATAAAGTAGTCATCTACGAAAAGATGATGGATTGGGACAATGCAAAAATTGCAGTTGACAACTATTTGCATTCATATCCGGATGACGAGATGGCAATCAAAGAATCGGAGTTTTTAGAAACAAGATAGGAGACCGTTATGGCAGAAATGATAGATTTAAAAGAGGCTCAAGAGAGAGTGATCTTAGTTGGTGTCAGTACCAGCGACCACGATGATACAGAGAAGTCGTTGGATGAACTGGAAGAACTGGTTGCCACTGCAGGCGCAGTGACAGTAGGACGTGTAATTCAGAATCTGGATCAGATTCATCCTGGCACATATGTTGGAAAAGGAAAATTAGACGAAATCAAGGAACTCCTGTGGGAGACTCGGGCAACGGGGATCATCTGTGACGATGAACTTACACCGGCTCAGCTTGGGAATATGGAAGATATCTTGGATACTAAGGTTATGGACAGAACCCTCATTATCTTAGATATTTTTGCGGCGCGAGCTTCTACAAATGAAGGGAAGATTCAGGTAGAGCTTGCACAACTCAAATACCGTCAATCCCGCCTTGTGGGTCTTGGCAAATCACTTTCCAGACTTGGCGGTGGTATCGGAACAAGAGGTCCAGGGGAAAAGAAACTGGAAATGGACCGCCGACTTATCCGTGATCGTATCGCTCAGCTGAACCGAGAGCTGAAAGATGTGAAGCGTCACAGAGAAGTGACAAGAGAGCAGAGAAGCAGAAACAAGATTCCGGTGGTTGCTATTGTAGGGTATACAAATGCCGGGAAGTCTACTCTTTTAAACAAGCTGACAGGAGCAGGGGTTTTGGAAGAGGATAAGCTTTTCGCAACACTTGATCCAACAACACGTAACTTGAAGCTTCCAAGTAAGCAGGAAGTTCTTATGACGGATACAGTTGGTTTTATCCGTAAACTTCCTCATCATTTGATCGAAGCGTTCCGCAGTACCTTGGAAGAAGCAAAATATGCAGATATCATTCTCCACGTGGTGGATGCGTCAAATCCACAGATGGATGAGCAGATGTATATCGTGTACGAAACACTTACGAATTTGGAAGTAAAAGATAAACCGATCATCACTGCATTTAATAAGCAGGATAAGGTGGAAGGAGAACAAATTTTGCGAGACTTCCGCGCAGATCATATCGTGAAGATTTCTGCAAAACATGGTCATGGGCTTGATAAATTGCAGGATACGATCGAAGAAGTGCTCAGAAGTCAGAAAGTACTGATCGAGAAAGTGTATCCATATGCGGAAGCAGGTAAGATTCAGATGATCCGCAAGTATGGTGAACTTTTGGAGGAAGAGTATCGTGGTGAAGGTATTTTTGCGAGAGGATATGTACCTGCTGAAATCTACGAGAAGGTGAAATAGTATGAAAAGTTATCAGATTACAGAATGGTGTCATCACTTCATTAGAGACCATGTGAAAGAAGGAGATATCTGTATTGATACGACTGCAGGAAATGGTAATGATACACAGCTCCTTTGTGAGTTGGTGGGCGAATCGGGAAAAGTATTGGCCTTTGATATTCAGGAACAGGCAGTTGTGAATACGAGGAGAAGATTAGAAGAGGCTGGTCTTTTAGAACGGGCAGAAGTGCTGCAGGAAAGTCACACAAAAATGAACGACTATGTTGAGGAAGGTACGATAAGCTGTATCGTATTTAACTTTGGTTATCTTCCGGGCGGGGATCATAATCTGGCGACTAGAAAAGATACCAGCATTGAAGCAATTCAGGAAGGATTAAAATTACTGAAAAAAGGCGGCATGATGAGTCTCTGTATCTATAGTGGCGGAGACAGTGGATTTGAGGAAAAGGATGCTATCTTAGAGGAACTTAAGAATCTGGACGGGAAAAAGTATCTGGTGATTAAGAGTGAGTATTATAACAGACCGAATAATCCGCCGATGCCAGTGATGATTATAAAATTGAAGTTGTAACGAATAAGAAATGTGGAAGACTCCGTGGTAACGGGGTCTTCTTTTTTATAGGAGAAATATACTACTTTTCATTTGAGTGATGTGATAGAATGAGAGATATGGAAGTCGGTAGGAGTGAAGTGCTATGAATAGGATAGAGTCTGAACATTATGTTTTTCATTACAATGAAAATAGTAAGGCAGAACAAGATATTGAACAAATAATGAAGTATCAAGAAAGTTGCTTTGAACATATATGTGATGTGCTCAAAGTAGTGCCAGATTTCAAATTGGAATACTATTTATGCAATTCGGCAGAAGAAGTGGGAAGATTTTGTGGGGAACTCTGTGGAGATTATGAACTATGTAATGGTTTTGCTGATACTCCGAATAAGATTTACGCAGTATATAATGATGAAATACAATGTATTGGATTTCACGAAGATGCACACTTGATTAGTTATATCATCAATCGCCCAGAAAGTGTTGCAATTAGAGAAGGTCTTGCAATGTATTTTGATCAGACTTGGTGGGGAATTGAAAACTCAAAGTGGGTTAGTGATTTTTGGAGGACAGGACAATACATTTCAATAGCACAATTGCTAGATGATGAAACATTCTATTCGGAAGATTGTGCGATTACGTATCCAGTCATGGGAGCATTTACAGAATGGCTTATAGAGACATATGGGATTGAGCAGTATTTGCAATTTTATAAGAGTAATAATGTGAAATGCGGAATAGTTGAAGAATATGGTATGGAACTAGATGAATTAGAAGATTCATTTATAAATTATATTAATCTTATGAGTATTGATATGGCTGTGATTGAGAATGGAGTGAAAAGAGAAGGGGATAATTATGGAAAAGTTTTATAAGATGGTAGAAGCTTCGAATAAAAGATTTCCAAATGGTGTTGCACCATATCAGATGGCAACTAGGCTTTTGGAAGAATGCGGTGAGATTGCTGCAGAAATTAATTTGTGGGAAGATTCGGGAGTGAAAAGACAAAAGCACGGAGAACCTAAAAAGGAAAATATTGCCAATGAAATCAGACAGGCAATGGTTGAGTTAGTAAAGATTGCAAAGTATTACAACGTAGAAAAAGAATTGGAAGAGTCAATTGAGGTATCTTTGAGAAGATCAAGAGAAGAAGGATTGATTGAATAGAGTAGGGAG
>JAZQMU010000199.1:0-4647 GCA_045543595.1 Faecalimonas sp. | reverse complement strand
CAATATCCGGTAATGTATTTTTTTGATGGTCATAATCTTTTCTACAATGAAGATGCAACGTACGGGAAATCGTGGGGAATGAAGACATTTCTTGATCAATGCGGAAAGGATATGATTGTTGTTGGTATCGAGTGCGGACATGAAGGCGATGAACGACTTTCAGAATATTTACCTTATCCTGCAAGTGGAGGACATTTTGCAAAGTTTGCTGCCAGGGGTGAGCAGACTATGAATTGGATCATCAACGAAGTGAAACCATATATTGATAAAACATATCGTACGTACCCGTTTAGAGAATGTACTGGGATTGGCGGAGCAAGCATGGGGGGACTGATGTCAATTTATGCGGTGATTCATTATAATATGTGGTTCTCAAAAGCCGCTTGTCTTTCAAGCGCCATTGGATTTTGTGCGCCAGCCATGAAGATGGATATGGCTGTCAATGAATTGGACCCAGATACAAGAGTGTTCTTATCTTGGGGGACTTTGGAAGCGTGGGGGATTCAGAACGTGTGGCAGGAAGATACTTATAGTCAGACCTATGAGTGGAATAAGATTGTTGCTGATTATGTGCATGGTTTTGATGCAAAAGCAGTGCTGCATTCACAAGTAGGCGGAGGCCACTGTGAAGCAGATTGGGAAAAGTTAGTTCCTAGATTTATGAAGTTTCTTTGGATGGAATAGTTTTAAAGATAATATTTAAGCAAGTAAGTACAAAGAAGATAACAAGTAAAAAATACTTGTATAATAACAGAAGTTTGCTATAATACAATTAAAGAAAGACAATCGCCACAGAGTGGTTGACCTAGTTGAAAAGAAAACCTTCCCGCACCGGTCAAAGTACAGGGAAGGTTTTTCTACGTTAATGACAAATCAAATAAATGAATGTCAGTAGAGCCATGAGAAACATGCCGAACGACATGAGATCTTTGAAATCAAAGTTTTTCTTCATAGGCATCACCTCCATTCTATGTAATAGATGAAGGTCGCCACCCTGTAACACGATTGCCACAACTCCGAAGAGTTGTAATCAAAACTATAACAGAAAACAATGGAGAACGCAAGTTCGAAAAAAGTGAATGCTGGAGATGGGATGAACGATAAAAAATCATTCATCTCTTTTTTAGTTATTATCACAAATATAATAGTAGCAAAATGTATGATATTTCATAAAATAAAAAAGAAAGAAATTTTGGAGATGTTCTATGCAATATTCGATCATGCTCGACGCCGGTCATGGCGGAATTAACCCAGGAGCTGTATATGAAGGCAGACAAGAAAAAGATGATGCCTTAAAACTAACTTTGGCAGTAGGAGAAATTTTACAAAATAATGGAATTGATGTAGAATATACAAGAACGACAGATGTATACCAGACACCTTTTGAAAAAGCACAGATTGCAAATGAAGCGGGAGTAGATTTCTTTGTTTCGATCCACAGGAATTCATTCCCGGAAGATAACGTTGTTTCAGGGGTGGAAAGTTTGGTCTATGACCTGTCTGGTGTGAAATATGAGATGGCGGAAAATATTAATGAACAGTTGGAAACTGTGGGGTTTGTTAATCTTGGGGTGCATGCAAGACCAAACCTGATCGTGCTCCGAAGAACCAAGATGCCAGCTGTGTTGGTGGAAGCAGGATTTATCAACTCCAATATTGATAATCAGATTTTTGATGCAAATTTTGATGCGATTGCAAGAGCCATTGCCGATGGAATCATAGAAACATTGGGCGAGGGCCAAGATATATTGGAAAGCAACTATGCAGTGCAGGTTGGGGCGTTCAGAAATCAAAACTATGCGAGAAGACTGCAGGAAGAGTTGATGGAAATGGACTTTCCAGCACGTATTCAAAGAGGAGATGGATTCTATCGGGTGCGAGTGGGACATTTCAAGAATTTAAATGATGCAATTCGCATGGAACAAAGATTAAAAAGGGCTGGATATCAGACCGTTATCGTGACATAATAGAGACATAGGAAAATATGCGGAGGGCAGCTATGGATAGAGCAGAGTTTCTTAAGAAACTGGGTGATCTGGTGGAAAAAGCTAAAAAGCAGGAAAGTCAGATCACGATTGAAGAAGTGAAAGTGTTCTTTGAGAAAGAAGAATTAACGGAAGAACAGATGGATTTGGTCTTTGACTATCTTTTGTCTCAAAAGATAGTCGTGAAAGGCTATTTGAAAATAAATGAAGATGTAGAAGAGAAGATTTCGCTGACTGCAGACGAAGAGGCATACCTGGAAGAGTACTTGGAAGATTTGAATGCATTTAAACCGGAAATAGACGGGGAAAGACAAGCCTTGTTTGCAGAACTCGCAAATGGAAATCATAACGTGAGGGATCGTCTGATTGAGATATATTTGAAAGAAATAGTAGATATCGCAAAAGAGATGTACCACGAAGCAATATTTATCGGTGACATGATTCAGGAAGGCACGGTGGCACTGATTATGGGTCTCGAGCTGATACAAAGCGCAGAAGGTGCTCATGAATCTATGGTAGAGCAGATCAAAGCGGGTATGCAGGCTCTGATCGAGGAACAGACGGAACTTTCAAATCGTGATAAAAAAATGGTTGAAAAGGTAAATCTTCTTGATGAAAGTATTACAAACTTAACAGAAGAACTCGGAAGAAAAGTTTCCATTGATGAGCTTGCAGTTTATATGGGAATGGATGAAGAAGAAATTCTGGATATTTTAAAATTAACTGGCGAAGAAACAGAAGAAAATGAGGAAGAGGAGGAAACATAATATGAAAACTCAGGTGATTTGTTTCGCAAATAATAAAGGTGGTAGTGGTAAATCAACAACATGTGCCAATGTGGGTTATGGGCTCACTCAACTCGGTAAGAAAGTTCTTTTGATCGATGGGGATATGCAATTAAATCTTTCGTTGTCATTCTTTTCAGAAGATCAGGTTTTGGAATTTGCACAAGGTGATAAGAACCTTTATTATGCAGTGAAGAATCAAAAAGATTTAAAGGGTTATATTGTACATACTCCTTATGAGAATTTGGATATGATTCCTTCTTCTACACTTATGAGTTCGATTGAATATGAACTCTTTACAAAGTGGCAGAGAGAATTTATTTTGAAAAAATGTTTGAAGAGTATCTTAGACTCAGAAGAATATGATTATATTCTCATCGATGCACCACCTACACTTGGTGGATGGGTAATGAATATTCTTTGTGCAGCAGACAATGTAATCATTCCTGTGGAAGCTACTCCATGGGGGCTTTTCGGACTAGGAAACATGTTTGAGTTCTTGGAACAAGTGCAACAGATTGCGCCAGATTTGGATGTACTTGGAATCTTGGTGACAAAAGTTGATACGAGAAAGAATTACTTTAAGCAAACATTTGAAGTACTTCATGATCTGGAAGACGTACATGTATTTGACACATTTATCCGCGTGGACAGCAGTGTGGAATGGTCGCAGGATAACAATATGCCAATTATGGCTTACAGAAAGAGCTGTAGAAGTGCACAGGAATATATGGCACTTACACAGGAAATCATAGACCGAAAGTAGGACAAGTATGAATGCTGAGATTGTCAAAAGACTTTCTGTGATCACGGTAGAGGAACAGAAGATTTTAGACGGGCAAAAGAATATCAATAAAACAATTTATACGAAGCGAAAAGAGTTGATTGTTGATAGTGAGAAATTTCTTCAAAAGGGAAAACTGATTGATGTTAGAACACACACTCGATTCGTGCATTTCCCAAAACATCGCCACAATTTTGTGGAGGTAATCTATATGTGTCAAGGGACAACAACACATATTATTGATGGAAATAAAGTTGTACTGGAAGAAGGGGACTTACTGTTTTTAAATCAAAATGCCACACAAGAAATCTTGCCGGCAGGAGAACGGGACATTGCTATTAATTTTATCATTCTTCCTCAGTTTTTCGATATAGCATTCGAAATGATAGGCGCAGACGACAATATGCTGCGAGATTTTTTGGTGGGAAGTCTGACAGAAGACAGCAGAAAAACATCTTATTTATATTTTCATGTTTCAGAAGTTCTTCCAATTCAGAATTTGATTGAAAATATGATCTGGTCGCTCTTGAATGTGCAATGGAATAAGCGAAGTGCTAACCAAATGACCATGGGACTTTTATTCTTACATCTTATGAACCATATTGAAAAAATGGAAACAGGCGGTAAGGCATATCATAAAGAATTTGAAGCAATGGTTCTAAATTATGTTGAGACACAATATAAAGAAGGAAGTCTTGCGGAACTTGCAGAAATAATGGGATATAATATTTATTGGCTTAGCAGGGAAATTAAAAGGAAGACGGGAAAAACCTACAAGGAGTTGGTTCAGACTAAGCGTATGAATCAAGCTGTTTATATGTTGACCAATAGCAAAATTCCGGTTTCTGAAATAATTCAGATGGTTGGATACGATAACACTAGTTATTTTCACCGAAAATTCAAGGAGAAATATGGGATTTCACCTAAAGAATTTAGACAGAATGCACAAAATTAAATCAACCGCAAAAAAAGACGTTGTTTTTGACAAATAACGTCCTTTTTTGCACAAAAAAAGACGTATATAATGTGCTTAGAATGAAATTAAAGCGAGGTAAAAAGAGATGGGAAATTATTACTTGGCAATTGATATCGG
>JAZQMU010000198.1:0-2817 GCA_045543595.1 Faecalimonas sp. | reverse complement strand
TATACCGCTATTTGTGTGAAGTACAAAATGTTCTCCCTCTTTTTTGATATCTAAAACTTCAGTATTAAACTTAAAATCCACTCCATTTACATTCGCATTTTCTGCAAATGCAATATTCATATTAAACGGACAAACAATGCCTGCTGTCGGCGCGTATAAGGCTGCAACCGTATCATCTGCAATGTTTGGTTCCATTTGTTTTACTTCTTCTTTCGTTAAGATTCTAAGATTTTTAACGCCATTTATCATACCACGTTCATACAAAGTATGTAACATTTGTATATCTTCATCTGATCTACACACAACTAAAGAACCAATGTTTTTGTATGGGAAATCAAGCTCTTTTGAAAGAGCTTCCATCATTTCCGCACCTTGTACGTTTAATTTCGCCATCAATGAGCCTGCTTTGGCATCAAACCCTGCATGCACAATGGCGCTGTTTGCTTTCGATGTACCGCAGCAAACCTCAGCCTCCTTTTCAAGCACGCATACCTTTGCCTGATAGCGAGACAATTCACGTGCTGAAGCAGCACCGGATACTCCACTTCCTATAATAATAATATCGTAAATATGATTATTCATCTTTTGCCCATCCATAAGCATATTTTACAGCTTTGTTCCATCCCTTAATCTTCTTATCTCTATCCTCATTGGAAATACCTGGTACAAATGTATGATCAATTGCCCAGTTCTTAAGCACTTCTGCTTTATCAGCCCAATATCCCACTGCAAGTCCAGCAAGATAAGCGGCTCCCATTGCTGTTGTTTCTACACAAACAGGTCTGTTTACTGGAGCATTGATAATATCTGCCTGAGTCTGCATTAGGAAATCATTTGCACTCGCTCCGCCATCTACTTTTAATGCAGCAAGTTCAATTCCTGAATCCGCTTTCATTGCTTCCAATACATCATTTACCTGATAAGCCAACGATTCCAACGTAGCTCGAATAATATGGTACTTATTGACACCACGTGTAATTCCTACAATCGTTCCTCTCGCATACTGATCCCAATGTGGTGCCCCCAGACCTGTAAATGCAGGTACTACATAGCATCCATTTGTATCTGTTACTTTCTTTGCCATATATTCTGAATCAGCTGCCGAATCAATCAGGCGCATTTCGTCACGAAGCCATTGAATAGATGCACCTGCCACAAAGATAGAACCTTCCAATGCATAATTTACTTTTCCATCCAACCCCCATGCAATTGTAGTCACAAGCCCATTCTTTGAAAATACAGGCTTTTCTCCTGTGTTCATCAGTAAAAAGCAACCTGTGCCATAAGTATTCTTTGCTTCTCCTGGTTCAAAACAAGTCTGCCCAAATAATGCAGCCTGCTGGTCTCCTGCCGCACCTGCAATTGGAATTGGACCACCTAAAAATGAAGGATCTGTCATTCCATAAATACAGCTTGACGGTTTTGCTTCTGGAAGCATTGATTTTGGAATTCGAAGTTCTTTTAGAATTTCATCATCCCACTCCAATGTGTTGATATTGAATAACATGGTGCGGGAAGCATTCGAGTAATCTGTCACATGAACCCTTCCTTTTGTTAATTTCCAAATCAACCATGTTTCCACAGTACCAAATAACAAATCACCATTTTCCGCCTTTTCTCTTGTTCCTGGAACATTGTCTAAAATCCATTTTACCTTTGTCCCCGAGAAATACGCATCAATCACAAGCCCTGTCTTTTCTCTAAATTTATCTGTCAATCCTTTTTCTTTTAAAGAATCACAATACTCCGAAGTTCTTCTACATTGCCATACAATTGCCTTGTATACAGGTTCCCCTGTATTTTTGTCCCACACGATTGCAGTTTCTCTCTGATTTGTAATGCCGATAGCTGCTATATCTTCTGCGGTTGCTCCGATCTTACCCATAGCTTCAACAGCGACTCCCAGCTGACTTGCCCAAATCTCATCTGCGTCATGTTCTACCCAGCCTGGTTGTGGGAAATACTGTGTAAATTCTCTCTGTGCAACGCTGCACATCTCACCTTTTTCATTAAAAAGAATACATCGATTACTTGTTGTACCCGCATCTAACGCCATTACATATTTTGCCATCCTATTAACCTCCATACTTATGACCATTATATTTTATTATAAACAAAATAAGAGCCAACCGCAATATTACATTGCGATCAGCTCTTAATAAATGCTTATTAATTATACAGGATAACTTCCGTTTTCTGTATCAGCTACTGTTTGATCAACTCTTGTTGCTTGAGCTTCTCTGTATTTGAAGAAGTCTGTAGCTACTTGTGGGAATAAAGCGTATGATAATACGTCTTCTTCTTGTTGTGACCATTGAGCCATTTCTGCACGAAGTGTATCTAATTCATCTGGAATCAAATCTGCTGGACGGCATGTGATAACGTCAGGATTATCTCCAAGAACTTTCTTCACAACTTCTTCGTTAAATGGTTTAACAGTTGCACCGTATTTTCCACTTAAGATATCTTTTGTTTCTTTTGTAGCCATTTTATAACGTTCACCCATAAGTACGTTAAATACAGCTTGTGTACCAACGATTTGTGATGAAGGTGTTACAAGTGGTGGTTCACCAAGATCTTTACGAACACGTGGTACTTCTTCTAATACATCATAGTATTTATCTTCTGCACCTTGTTCTTTTAATTGTGATGTTAAGTTTGATAACATACCACCTGGTACTTGGTATAACAATGTTTTGATGTTTACACCCATGTTCTTTGGATTTAATAAACCTGTATCTAAAGCGTTATCACGGATTGGTCTAAAGTAATCAGCGATTTCAGCTAATAAGTTTTGGTCAAATCCTGTATCGTATG
>JAZQMU010000197.1:0-10009 GCA_045543595.1 Faecalimonas sp. | reverse complement strand
CGTTATATGGGTTTTCCTGTACAAATTTTTGCCACCAAGCTCTTTTTACGTTATTTTTTAATTCAACACCGAGATTACCGTAATCCCATGTATTTGCAAGACCTCCATAAATCTCAGATCCTGGATATACGAATCCTCTTGATTTAGCAAGTGCAACGATTTTTTCCATTGTTTTTTCCATTGTTGTCTTCCTCTCATTTCTATGAATCCTTAATTCATATCATTATACCTTTATTAATATCTTTTTTCAACCTTTTTAATCCAGACACATTTCTAATATTTCCAGTGATTTAAACTTCTTGTCCACATACATACCAATATACTGTCTTAAAGCTCGTGTCAGCTGCCCAAGCACTTCTTCTGATACTGTAAATGTATATAATTTCTCAACAGACGATGAAACAATATACTGCAACGCATACACAGCAGCTCCGTTCAAAAGAATACCATCTGTCGCCATAACTTTGCATTCCTCGCAGATGATTCCTCTATTCTTACTGCTAAATCGGCAGATCGTGTCTGTAGTCCCGCAATTAACACATCGAAACACTTCCGGATATTCTCCGTTGATCACAAGCGCTTTCAGTTCAAAGATGCAGCGTATCAATTGCCGCTGTATTTTCCCCGAGGCCAACGCTCTGAGTGTCTGGTACAGAAGTTTCAGCATCTGAGTCTCATCGTTATATTCTCTTGTATAATAATCTGCTAATTCCAAAAAATAGAATCCGTAATAAGCACCTTCCAGATCCGCGCTCAGCTCCATAAAATAGTTAGAAATATTCGCCTGCATTACATTGTAGGAAGTTCTCCCTTCATATAATACAAACTCCCCAAAAGAAAATGGATTGGTCACCCCCATAAGCGGACTGTTCTGCCTTCTCGCCCCTTTTGCAAATGCAGAAATCTTTCCTTTTTCTTTTGTCAATATCACAATTCTTTTATCATACTCACCGATTGGAGTCTGGGACAGCACCATTCCTGTTACTGTAACTGACTGACTCAAATGCAATCTCTCCTAATCTTTACTCTTCCTCATCCTTTGTATAACCAAAGTTTTTAATGAGGAAATCACTATCTCGCCAATCCTTCTTCACCTTTACCCAAAGTTGAAGGTTTGCCTTGCAATCTAACATCTTTTCAATTTCGTAGCGGGCTGTACTTCCTATCTTTTTCAGCATTGACCCTTGTTTCCCAATAATAATTCCTTTGTGGGAATCTCTCTCACAAATAATTGTAGCATCGATATCCACGATTTTTTTACGATATTTCATAGAATCAATAGCCACAGCAATCCCATGTGGAATTTCTTCATCCAGACAGTGAAGGGCTTTCTCGCGAATAAGTTCTGCCACAATCTGTCTTTCTGGCTGATCCGTAACTGTATCTTCATCATAGAACTGTGGACCATATGGAAGATATTTCATAATCACCTTGATCAGTTCATCTGTATTTGCACCGCTTCTCGCTGAAACAGGTACGATTTCCGCAAAATCACACACTTTTCGGTAGGCATCAATAAACGTGAGTACTTCTTCTTTTTTCACCATATCGATCTTATTGATCACCAAGATTACTGGTGTCTGCACTCTGCGAAGCTGTTCAGCAATATGCTTTTCACCAGCTCCAATAAATGTAGATGGTTCCACAAGCCAAAGAACCACATCTACTTCATTGAATGTTCGCTCTGCCACATTTACCATATATTCACCAAGTTTGTTTTTCGCCTTATGAATACCAGGTGTATCTACAAACACAATCTGCCCTTCTTCTGTTGTGAGGACTGTCTGGATACGATTTCTCGTTGTCTGCGGCTTATTTGATGTGATAGCAATCTTTTGTCCGATCAGATAATTCATAAGCGTAGACTTCCCTACATTTGGTCTTCCTACCAATGTTACAAATCCTGATTTGTAATCTGCTCTCATATATTCTCCTTTATCTCATTAAAAAATAGTTCTTGTTTCTTTAAATAATTCTTTTTGTTCTTCAATCTTTTCTTCACTGCCCACAACACAGAAACAGTTGTCTTCGAGCACTGAATCTACGATATCTGCTAACGCTCTGATATCTTCTGCTGTTGCATCCAAAATCTGATTTCGTTCTCTGTAAATAATTTCTGGTGTAACCTTGTTCATATAAAGGTTCATAGAACGATCCCCTTTTGTCGCAGGTGTCATTGGCTGGTCAATGTTGCTCATTGTTCCAATGATATATTTTGTCATGTCACGTTCACTCACATCAAACTGTCTGAGATATGCAGGAACACCTTCGTATACCTGATTTGTCTTCTCCAAATTCGGATCACGGTACGACATGAAATATCCATCACCAAGTCTTGAGAAGTTACTCATACAACCATAAGCTCCGCCTTTTACACGGACATTTGTCCAAAGATAATCATAACTGAGAATCGTTTTTAAAATCTGCAATGCCCCTGTATAAGTATGACCTGCATCGATAAAATTACCGCCTCTCGCAACATACTGCACTTTGGAAGAAGTTTTAAATCCTTCATTTCTCTTTTCACAATGGAGTACACATGTACTTGATTCCACATCCTCTGTAAACAGATGCTCTTTCATACCTGCTATCAGTTCATTCAGACCTTCCAAACCTTCTCTCGCAGCAGTATAGCTAACCATCATGTTATCTGCACGGAAAAGAATTTTTGTGAGTTTTTTGAGATTTATGATCATCTCTTCTTTTTTCTCTTCAAAATGTTCTTCCAAGTCTTTTACCACTTCAAAGTATCCAACTCCTGCTGTGGTATCTTTGAATTTAGAAATTGGCGAGATATACGACATAGCGCGAAGTCCTGCTGTTGCATGGCCTGAACTTTGGAAGCGCATCTGCATTCTCGATTTCGCCATAGCAAGAATCTCTTTCAGACGCTTTTCATCATCCAATTTTGATTTTGTCAGAATTTCTTCCATCATTGCAAAGGCAACCGGCAATTTGTTGTATAAAGCTTTTGCCTTGATTTCAAAAGTCGCCTTAAACTCTTTTTCTTTTACACGTGTCACATCTGGATAGATTTCCAAAGAAGTTCCTATTCCACCTGTGTGAACATTGATCTCATTAAAAAGTCCACCGTACTCATAATTTTCTGTATCGATGATTCCAAGAATTCCTTGAAGCATTCCAACATATGGAAGAAGTTCTGATGACACACCCGAAAGATCAAACAACAGGTCTACATAACCAATTCCATTGGTTTCTACTTCGTGGAAAATTACTGGTGTTCCATCCATATAGATTTCTTCGTTTTGAATTGGCGCGATTTCACGAGAAATGTCTTCTCTGCGAAGAACCGGAATCTTTTCCACATCTTCTTCGCTCTCTTCCTCTTCCTGATAACCTTCAAGCTGTGCAGTTGCATCTACGATTCCCTGGATTTCTTCATCAGACAGGCTTGCTTTATAAGCTGCCAAATGCTCTTCCAGCTCTTTATCTAATCGCGCTGTACGGCCTTTTTCAGGCTTTACGACCACGACAACACCATGTGTATTATCTAACAAATATTTTTGAATCAAGGCTTCAAAATAGCCTTCATTTACCCTATCTTTTAACAAGTCATAGACATCTCCAGCCTCCATATGAAGGAATGGTTGTTCATCATCATATAGCCAACTATCAAAAATCTGAAACGCATAGATCAATCCTTTTGGATAATTTCCAAAGTCAGCTTCTCGATAACGGAATTCATAGTAGTTGATACCAGCAAGCAACGCTTTTTTATCCATTCCATTTTTTGCCAGGTCTGCAAGTGTCTCTTCAATCGTCTTCACAAAGATATCTTTTTGTTCTACATTGGCATTCTTTGCCACTACAGAGAAGATTGGTTGATAGATTCCATCATCAAAAGAACCCATAATATCTTTTCCAATCCCTGCATCTGTAAGCACTTTCTTAAGAGGTGCTCCCGGTGCTGAAAGCAACGCGTAATCTAAAATATCAAATGCAAGATATAGCTCTTTATCAAGACTTGTTCCAATCACCTTATTGTAAGAAAGATATGTGTTGTCTTCCTCCAATTCACTGCTTGTGATCGAATAAGCGATCTCCACCTCTTTCACTTTATCAAAAGCTTCCTGTTTACGGATTTCTGAATCAATATCAATCTTCTCAAATTCCGACAGATAGTTTTCATCTAACCACAGTAGTTTTTCTTCCATATCGATATCCCCATAGAGATAAATATAGCTATTCGATGGATGATAATATCTTTTATGGAAATCAATAAATTGTTCATAACTTAAGTTTGGAATTTCGTCTGGATCCCCACCCGATTCATTTGCATAAGCAGTATCAGGAAACAGTTCGTGAGTCACCACTCGGTCCAACACACCTTCAGGTGATGAAAATGCGCCTTTCATCTCGTTATATACAACGCCATTATATGTGAGTGGAGCATCCACATCATCCATGTGATAACTCCAACCCTCTTGTCTAAAAATCTCATCATGCTTGTAGATATTCGGATAGAATACTGCATCCATATATACATGCATCAGATTTTGAAAGTCTTTATCATTACAACTTGCTACCGGATAAAGTGTTTTATCTGGGAAAGTCATTGCATTTAAAAATGTGTTAAGAGATCCCTTCGCCAATTCAATAAACGGATCCTTGACAGGGAAATTTTTCGAGCCGCAAAGCACGGAATGTTCCAAAATATGTGGAAGGCCTGTACTATCTTCAGGCGGTGTACGGAATCCTACTGAAAACACTTTATTCTCGTCATCATTCTTCATGAGAAGCACTCTTGCCCCACTCTTTTTATGACGAAGAAGATATCCTTCTGTCTTTAAATCTTTCAAATATTTTTCTTGCAATAATTCATATTGAGTCAATGTACTTAAATTCATATTATTACTCCTAAAAATATACATACTACAAACTAGTATACCATTTTTTTTACAAATAGAAAAGGGGCACAACAAAAGAGCGTGGCATTCACCACGCTCTTGTTAACCATTTTTATGCTTTATGACTTTTTTTAAGTACCATGAGTGTAAGCACCATAAGTACGATACCTACCGGAAGTGAGATCCATGCACTTTGTGTAAAACCAGCCACAATGTATGTCACAAACGATACTGCTGCAACTGTGATCGCATATGGAAGCTGTGTCGACACGTGATTCACATGGTTACATTGTGCTCCTGCAGAAGCCATGATCGTTGTATCTGAAATTGGCGAACAGTGATCACCACACACAGCACCTGCCATACAAGCTGAGATAGAAATGATCATCATTTCTGGATTTGTGCTTTCAAAGAGTGCAACTACGATTGGAATCAAGATACCAAATGTTCCCCAAGATGTTCCTGTTGCAAATGCAATAAAGCAACCAACGATAAAAACGATTGCTGGAAGGAAGTTCATAAATCCGCCTGCAAATCCTTTTACTGTTACATCAACAAATTCCGCTGCACCAAGGCTGTCTGTCATTGCTTTTAATGTCCATGCAAAAATAAGGATCATGATAGCTGGAACCATAGCTTTGAATCCATCTGGAAGACATCCCATACAGTCGCGGAAGTTCATGATTCTACGCACCATGTAGAAAATCATTGTGATTACCATTGCAAAGAAGCTTCCTAAAGCAAGACCGACTGAAGCATCACAGTTTGAAAATGCTGTGATGAAATCTTCGCCACCGAAAAAGCCACCTGTGTAGATCATACCGATCACACAACATATAATCAACACTACAACTGGAACTACAAGATCCATTACTTTACCTTTTGTATTTACATATTCCGAATTTACGTTTTCATAAGGACGATCTGGTGTTGTATAGATATCACCATTCATAGCATTGATCTCGTGTCTTCTCATTGGACCGTAATCACATTTTGATACAATGAGCACGATCATCATAACGATTGTAAGAATTGCATAGAAGTTATATGGAATCGCTTTAATAAAAATCTCAAATCCATTGTGTCCTTCTACACACCCCGAAACAGCTGCTGCCCAAGAAGAAATCGGAGCAATGATACAAATTGGCGCTGCTGTTGCATCGATCAAATAAGCTAATTTTGCACGAGAAATATTGTGCTTGTCAGCAACTGGACGCATAACACTACCAACTGTCAAACAGTTAAAATAGTCGTCAACAAAAATCATAACACCAAGTGCTACTGTCGCAAGCTGTGCACCAACTCTTGATTTGATGTGTTTTCCTGCCCAGCGACCAAACGCTGCCGAACCACCTGCTCGGTTCATAAGACATACCATGGCACCTAAAATAACAAGGAAAATCAAAATACCTACGTTATAGCCATCTGTAAGGACAGCAATAAACCCCTCATTATAAATATGCGTCACTGTTCCTTCAAAAGAAAAACCCGAAAAAAACAATCCACCAACTAAAATACCCACAAAAAGCGAGCTGTACACTTCTTTTGTAATAAGTGCAAGAATGATTGCCACCAACGGTGGAACCAAAGACCAAATTGTTGCATACATAGTTATAATAACCTCTCTCTCTTAAAATAAAAAAGAACGACCTCGTGAAAGCTCGTTCTTAATCATAAAATCATATTAATTCTACATGTAACGATAGCACTCCACAAAAATGTGACAGTGTATTACATCTTTTGTAATACCCCAGAACCAACTCCAAGGACATGAAATCAATTCTTCGGCAACATTTCCTTTCAGATATAACAGTTGTCCTACTTCGTTACACCTTACTATTAAATATTGCACCTCTATCAGTCAGTCATTCAATTACCCATAATTTTATCACACTATCAAATAAAAGTAAAGAAAATCCTTTTATTCCTTAAAATAAGGCGCATATTTTGCTGCTAATAATATTGCTTCTACCATACTCACCGCACTAACCCTACCTGTTCCTGCAATATCAAAGGCTGTACCATGATCTACAGACGTCCTTAAAATTGGCATTCCATTTGTAATCGAAATCGTTTTTTCGAAATCCAAAGTTTTTGCTGCGATGTGTCCCTGGTCGTGATATAACGATAACACACTATTATATCTTCCAATTGCAGCCTGATGAAATACAGAATCTGCACCAATTGGTCCCACAACGTTATAACCTTCTTTTTGCAATTCTTCTACAGCTGGTATAATCTCATTTACTTCTTCCCATCCAAAAAGTCCGTGTTCACCGCTGTGTGGATTCAGTCCAGCTATAGCCATAGTCCCATCGGTAACGCCAAGCTTTTCCAACGCCGCAAGGCAACGCTTCACATAATCTATGATACGATCTTTTTTGATCAAATCCAACATATCTCTCAAGGAAACATGTCTTGTCAAAAAGAAAATTCTCATCCCATTCGTTTCAAACATGGTAAGCGGATCATCTGTTTCCGTCAACTCAGCAAAAATCTCTGTATGTCCAATAAAATTCACATTTCCTGCTCTTAAAGATTCTTTATTGATTGGTGTAGTTGCAACTGCATCCACATCACCATTCATCGTCAGCTCAATTGATTTTTCAATATATGCAAACGCTGCCTTCCCGCAGGCTCCATTTACTTTTCCAAACTCGAATTCTCTGGTATCTATCTTATTTAGGTCGATCAAATTCAAGATTCCTTCTGCGTAATTACCATCTCCAGGTTTTTCAATACAGTGAATCTTCACATTAACACCTACAATATCTTTGGCTTGTTCAACAACTGCTTTATCTCCAACAACCACAACATTTGCTGCGTCTGTCACCTTTTTTGTCCCAATAGCTTTCACAACAATTTCTGGACCCACACCTGCAGGGTCTCCAATTGGTACTGCTATAAATGGTTTATTCATAATTCATCACCCTCCTTTTCGTATTCTACCACAAAAAAATCCTCAAGTCTTTCGACTTGAGGATTTTATGAGAGAATTTAATTATTCTTCATCTGCTCCGTAAAGAGTAACAAGTTTTTTGAGATAGTTGTATCTTGCTTTAGCTTCTGCTTCGTTTTGTGCGAACATTACTTCAGCTTTTTCTGGATTAGCTCTCATTAAAGCGTTGTAACGAACTTCGCCGTTTAAGAAGTCTTTGTAAGATTCTAACTTAGGTTCTTTACTGTCAAGAGTGAACTTGTTAGCTGCTTCTGGATTGTAACGGAAGTTATTCCAGTATCCACATTCAACTGCTAATTGTTCTTCAGTTTGAGCTTTGCTCATACCTTTCTTGATACCATGGTTGATACATGGAGCGTAAGCGATGATGAGTGATGGTCCTGGATAAGCTTCTGCTTCAGAGATAGCTTTTACAGTTTGGTTGAAGTCAGCACCCATAGCGATTTGTGCTACGTATACATAGCCATAGCTCATTGCGATACTTGCAAGGTCTTTCTTCTTAATATCTTTACCGCCAGCTGCGAATTGAGCGATCGCACCTGTCTTAGTAGCTTTAGAAGCTTGTCCACCTGTGTTAGAGTAAACTTCTGTATCGAATACCATAATGTTGATATCTTTACCGCTTGCTAATACATGGTCAACACCACCGAAACCGATGTCGTATGCCCAACCGTCACCACCGAAGATCCATTGAGATTTCTTAGCTAAGAAGTCTTTGTTTGCTAAGATATCTTTCTTGTTTTCACAATCACAGTCACATGCTTCTAATGCTGCTACTAATTTATCTGTAGCTGCACCGTTTGTTGCGCCTACTGCGTATGTTTCTAACCATTCAGATGCTGCTGCTTTTACATCTTCTTTATCTGTGTTTGCAAGAACGTCTTCAACTTTTGCTTTTAATCCATCTCTGATTGCTCTTTGAGCTAATAACATACCATAACCGAATTCAGCTGCATCTTCGAAAAGTGAGTTAGACCATGCTGGACCTTGTCCTTTTGCGTTAGCTGTGTATGGTGTAGATGGTGAAGAGTTACCCCAGATTGAAGAACAACCTGTTGCATTGGCGATGTACATTCTGTCACCGAATAATTGTGTTACTAATTTAGCATAAGGTGTTTCACCACAACCTGCACAAGCTCCTGAGAACTCAAGTAATGGTTGTTTGAATTGAGAACCTTTTACTGTATTTTCTTTGAATTTAGCTACAACGTCTTCTTTCACTGGAAGTTCCTTAGCCCAGTCAAAGTAAACTTGTTCGCCAACATTAGCTTCCATATTTTCCATAACAAGAGCTTTTTCACCCTTCTTACCTGGACATACGTTAGCACATGATCCACAACCTGTACAGTCATAAGCTGATACTGTCATTGTGAACTTGTATCCTGGCATACCAATCATGTCAAGTGTTTCTAATCCTTCTGGTGCGTTAGCGATTTCTTCTTCTGTTAACGCTACTGGACGGATTACAGCATGTGGACATACGAATGCACAACGATTACATTGGATACAGTTTTCTGGTTTCCATACAGGGATATCAACTGCGATACCACGTCTTTCGTATGCAGATGAACCTGATGGTGTAGAACCATCTACATATTCAGAGAATGCAGAAACAGGTAATGTGTTACCTTCTTGTGCATTAACTTTAGCTTGAATATTTTTAACGAAATCAACAACGTCTTTTCTTCCGCCTGCTACTTCTGGAGAGAATAAACCTTCATCTGCACAATCTTTCCAGCTTTCTGGAACTTCGATTTCAACGATTTGTTGTGCACCAGCATCGATAGCGTCATAGTTCATTTGAACGATAGCGTCACCTTTCTTGCCGTATGATTTCTTAGCAGCTGCTTTCATCAATTCGATTGCTTGTTCTTCTGGAATGATGTTAGCAAGTTTGAAGAATGCTGATTGAAGAACTGTGTTAATACGTCCGCCAAGACCAATTTCTTTACCGATCTTAATACCATCGATTGTGTAGAATTTGATGTTGTGGTTAGCAATAAATGCTTTCACTTGACCTGGTAAATGTTTTTCAAGTCCTTCCATATCCCATGAACAGTTAAGGAGGAATGTACCGCCGTCAACTAATTCTTGAACCATATTGTATTTATTTACATATGAAGGATTGTGGCAAGCAACAAAGTTCGCTTGTTTAATTAAGTATGTTGATTTAATTGGGCTC
>JAZQMU010000196.1:0-5150 GCA_045543595.1 Faecalimonas sp. | reverse complement strand
TCGTTTTACTCCAAAACAAAATCCAGCCGTCTTTGCTAATCTAACTTCCATCACAAAATCCCTATTTACATAAATTTTTAATCGTTTCAACTACTTCATCAATATTCATATCCGAACTATCAACGAAAACAGCATCTTCCGCTTGCTTTAAAGGTGCGATCTCACGATTCATATCTCTTGTATCACGTTCTTCAATATCATGTGCGATATCTTCCAATTTACAATCCACACCTTTTTCCTGAAGTTCTAAAAATCTTCTCTTTGCTCTTGTTTCAACACTTGCTGTAAGGTATACTTTCACGTCAGCATTCGGAAGAATGTTCGTCCCAATATCACGGCCATCCATAACCACGTCTTTTGTTCTTGCAAGTTCTCTTTGTAATTCCAAAAGCTGTGCACGAACTTCTCCGATTGCAGAACTTACGGAAGCCATATTTCCTACTTCTTCTGTTCTGAGAAGAGCTGTCACATTTTCGCCATTCAAATATACTTGTTGAATACCATCTTCATAACCGATCGATACTTCTGCTTCTTTTACCACTTTTGCGATTTCATCTGTGTCTGTTGGTTTTAGTCCTTGTTTCAGGAAAAATACTGCTAATGCACGATACATCGCACCTGTATCCACATAAACATAACCCATTTCCTTTGCAACACGTTTTGCTACTGTACTTTTTCCAGCACCAGCCGGTCCGTCAATTGCTACATTGTAACCCATATTCATTTCCTCCTAATATATGCTATTTCCAGCTGCATATGCAGTGGACCATGCAATCTGTAAGTTAAACCCGCCTGTCAGTGCGTCCAGATCCAGAACTTCACCAACAAAATACAATCCTTGTATTAATTTAGATTCCATCGTAGATGGATTAATTTCTTTTACTTTTACGCCGCCCTTCGTAATGATCGCCTCATTAAAATCGCGAAGTCCAGTAATTGTCATCGTAAAATTCTTGATCAGAAAAACAAATTGCTGTCTTTCTTCTTTTGAAATTAGATTTACCTTCTTATCCGGATCAATTCCACTTAATTCTAACATAATTGGCACAAGTTTTGTCGGGAAAAGTTTGCCAATCGCATTTTTAAACTGCTTGTTCATGTTTTCCTCAAAATCACGCAAAACTCTTTGATCCAGTTGTTCTATCGATAATGCAGGTTTTAAATCTATCACTAGTTTCAATTCTTTTTCCTGCAGTTTTTTCCCTATATAACTGCTTGCACTTAACATCAGCGGACCGCTAACTCCGTAATGAGTAAAAAGCATTTCCCCAAAATCATCGTACAACTTCTTTTTCCCGTCAAATATAGTTGCCTGTACATTTCGAAGAGATAACCCTTGCAGTTCTTTTGCATACCATTCCTTGATGGTCAATGGTACTAATGCTGGCAAAATATCTGTCACACCATGTCCTAGTGCCTTTGCAAACTTATATCCGTCACCAGTTGATCCTGTCGTCTGATAGGAAAATCCGCCAGTTGCCACGATACAGGCATCTCCGTACACTTTCTGCCCATTTAACAACTCAATATATTCAAAACTATCTTTTCCGACAATTCGTTTTACCGCCGTGTGCAAATGGATCTCCACACCAAGATTGTGTAATTCTCTTGTTAAACCAGCGATAACATCTGAAGAATGATCCGATTCTGGAAAAACACGATTCCCACGTTCTATCTTTGTCTTCACACCAATTCTCTCAAAGAAATCAATAACATCTTGATTCGTATATCCATAAAAACTGCTGTATAAAAACTTTGAATTAGTTACCACCGAATTAAAAAGTGTGTCCATATCACTAGCATTTGTGATATTGCATCTTCCTTTTCCGGTAATAAACAATTTCTTCCCTAGTTTTTCATTTTTCTCATAAATGTGAACTTCATTTCCATTGTAGGCTGCAAATATGGCAGCAAACATGCCGGCTGCACCGCCACCTACTACAAGCACTTTGCTCATCTATTCTTCCTCATCTTCTATATAATTATAAGTAACCTTATCCCCCACCAAATTCATATCATCTTTTTGGTAAATCTGATAATCATCCCAAAGGATATCTAAGGTTTCCAGATTATCCATAACATCCTTTTTACGCTTCATAAACAAAGCTGTTACCAGTGCATTGATCACACTAAGCGGTGCCACAAGCGAATCTGCAACCGAAACCATTTCACTTCTCGCAATCAAGCTGCATGAAGAGTACAGATTAATCGGCGAATGTATATCATCCGTAAGAGTGATCACCTTAGCTTGACGTTGACTCGCAAACTCCATTGCCTTTAATGTACGCACAGAATATCTTGGGAAGCTGATTCCAATCACTACATCTCTTTCCCCAACATGAATCATCTGCTCAAAGATCTCACTCGCACCATTTGTCTTCACTAACACCACGTTATCACATATCATATTAAGATAGTAAGCCAAAAAATCTGCCAAAGGGGCGCAACTTCGGATTCCAACAATATAGATTTTTTTCCCTTTCAAGATCGTATCCACTGCATTTTTAAAGGCATCTCTGTCAATATTCATCAGAGTTTTTTGAATTCTTACTATGTCCGAACCCAGTACTTCGTCCAGAATTTTATCTTGCCTTATATTTCCTTTTTTCAAAACAAGTTTCCTCCTGATTATACAGCTCTAACATTTGATGTCGCAACAATATCAACACCTGTATCCGCCACATTCTCTACAAGTATATCTCCAATAGAAACAGGTGCATTGATGACGATTTCCTTTAGTGCACGAGTAACGTCAAAAATCTTTTTCTTTGGAATATCGTTTTGGGTTTTGCATGAAACTAACGCTTTGTCTCCTCCTGAAACTCTGATAGATGTGGTGACTATACGTGTAGGATTTGTTACTTCTTTTTCTGCATACACTTTTCCTCTTGGGCAAGTATTTCCCCAAACATTAGCAACTTCTATTCCATTCATTTCGACTGTTAGCATACAACCCAAAGGACACCCAATACATATTAATTCTCTATTATCCATTGACTTCTATGCCTCCTCGATTTTTACAGTGATCTTTTCCAAATTTGGATAGTTCGCAATTTTTTCTTTTGTAAGCTTGATTTCTTCCATTTCGCCCGGTGCTACAACTGGACGTTTTCTTCTCATCACGCATTCATCACCAAAATATGTGGCAACATAACAATTTTTATAAACACCTCCGACACGAAAACGCACAGTTAATTGATCCATCATGTTTTCCAGACGAATATACTTTGGTACAGTGTAGCGAACGCCTTCTTTGGAAACAATATCTATTTTCTTACTCTGTGCAATTGTTTCACCCTTTATATATTTTACTGCATTCTTACCTGCCATAGCAGCTTCTTCTGACACGAAATCCACAAGGTCATGTACATGAAGAACATTTCCGCAAGCAAACACACCTTCCTGACTTGTTTCTAAACTTTCGTTAACAACTGGTCCATTCGTAATCAAATCCATATCAAGACCAAGCCCTCTTGACAATTCATTTTCAGGAATCAAACCGCAAGACAACAATAGCGTGTCACATGGAATATATTCTTCTGTCCCCGGAATCGGTTTA
Organism: Faecalimonas sp.; assembly: GCA_045543595.1. Lineage (GTDB taxonomy): Bacteria > Bacillota > Clostridia > Lachnospirales > Lachnospiraceae > Faecalimonas. Next base: position 1,591 of record JAZQMU010000196.1, on the reverse strand, counting down.
TTTCTTTCATCCACTTGAGCCAAGGTGACGCCTTTCACCCTATCTTTACCATCGATATCCACTACCGTATGACTCAGTTTTAATGGGATATCAAAGTCATCCAAACATTGAACGATGTTTCGCTTTAATCCGCCTGAGTATGGCATCAATTCGGCAACAACTTTGACCTTTGCACCTTCTAATGTCATTCTTCTAGCCATAATAAGACCAATATCACCTGAACCAAGGATAACCACCTCGCGTCCAGGTAAATATCCTTCTATATTAACAAGTCTTTGTGCAGTACCGGCCGAGAAAATGCCTGCCGGACGATATCCTGGAATATTGAGTGCTCCTCGCGGACGTTCACGACATCCCATCGCAAGAACGATCGCTTTCGCTTTTATTTCAAACAAACCTTCTTCTCGGTTCATCGCAGTTACGATTTTTTCTTTGCTTATATCTACAACCATTGTATTAAGCATATATTCAATATCAAGTTCATGAATCTGTTCAATAAACCTTCCTGCGTATTCCGGACCAGTCAATTCTTCTTTAAATGTATGAAGGCCAAATCCATTATGGATGCACTGGTTTAGAATACCTCCTAGTTCTTTATCTCTTTCGAGAATCAACACGCTATCAATTCCATTTTCTTTTGCAGAAGCTGCAGCTGCAAGACCAGCCGGACCGCCTCCTACAATTACAATATCATATGATTTCATGTATTACGTCTCCTCTTTCTACCGCAATGATTTCTGAGCCTTTTCCTGTCTTTGTAACTTCTGACATATCGACTCCCAATTCTCTTGCGAGAATTTCCATGGTTCTTGGAGCACAGAAGCCTGATTGACAACGTCCCATCCCTGCTCTTGTTCTACGTTTTACACCATCAAGTGTTTTTGCGCCGAGAGGACGTCTGATCGCATCAATAATCTCACCTTCCGTAATCATTTCACATCGGCATATAATATTACCATAAGCAGGTTGTTCTTTAATCAATTGCTTTCTTTCTTCTACTGAAAGCTCTGCTGGATTTAGAACTCCTTTTCTGTTTGCAATAAATTCATCTTTTTCAACTAAATCCATTTTTTCTTTTAAAATATTAGCAACCATAACACCAATTGCCGGTGCACTGGATAAACCTGGAGATTCAATGCCTGCACAATCAATAAATCCCTTACAATCTTCCACTTCACCGATAATGAATTCATGTCCATCTTCATGAGCACGTAACCCTGCAAAAGACGTAATCACCTGACGAACGGGGATATTCTTTACATTTTCTGATGCCTTTGTAAGAACTTGATCCAAGCCCTCTCCTGTTGTATTAACACCTTCTTTGTTGTCTATCTCAATACTTGTTGGGCCAAGAAGTAAATTACCATGTACCGTAGGCGTAACAAGAATACCTTTGCCCATTTTACCTGGAAGGGCAAAAATTGTTTTGCCAACATGTCCACCTGCTGTTTTATCTAACAAACAGTACTCTCCTCGTCTTGGCGTGATATGGATTTTCTTTTCACTAACCATATTGTGGAATTTATCCGCATATACTCCGGCTGCATTTACCACAAGTCGGATCGTAGCCATGTCGTTCTGTGAGCCAAGG
>JAZQMU010000195.1:0-11233 GCA_045543595.1 Faecalimonas sp. | reverse complement strand
ACCAAGGTTGTCTAATGTGTGTAAGAAACGGAATGATGTCTTTGTTACTAATGGACGTCCGTCGATACCAACACCACCGATTGATTCTGTTACCCATGTAGGGTCACCTGAGAATAATGCATTGTATTCTGGTGTACGAGCGAATTTTACAAGACGTAATTTCATAACGAAATGGTCGATGTATTCTTGAGCTTGTTCTTCTGTGATAAGACCTCTGTCTAAGTCACGTTTGATATAAATATCAAGGAATGTAGAAGTACGTCCAAGAGACATAGCAGCACCGTTTTGTTCTTTTACTGCAGCAAGGTATCCAAAGTATGTCCATTGGATAGCTTCTTTTGCGTTTGCAGCTGGTTGAGAAATATCGTAACCATAGATATCACCCATTTTCTTTAATTCGCCAAGTGCACGGATTTGTTCTGATAATTCTTCACGAAGACGGATGTTTTCACCTGTCATTCTTACTAAAGATGTAGCAAGTTGTTGTTTCTTGTCTTCGATTAATTTGTCTGTACCATATAAAGCTACACGACGGTAGTCACCGATGATACGTCCACGTCCGTAAGCATCTGGAAGACCTGTGATGATACCAGATTTTCTGGCTGCTCTCATTTCTGGTGTGTATGCATCAAATACACCTTGGTTGTGTGTTTTTCTATATTCTGTGAAGATTTTTACTACTTCTGGATCTACTTCGTAGCCATTTTCGCTACAAGCGTTTTGTGCCATACGAATACCACCATATGGTTGTAATGAACGTTTGAATGGCTTGTCTGTTTGGAAACCTACGATTGTTTCTAAATCTTTATCGAGGTATCCTGGTCCGTGAGATGTGATACTAGATACGATCTTTGTATCCATATCTAACACGCCACCTGCTTCACGTTCTTGTCTAGATAAATCCATAACTTGAGCCCAAAGCTTTGTTGTAGCTTCTGTTGGACCTGCTAAGAAAGAATCGTCTCCTTCGTATGGTGTGTAATTGTGTTGAATAAAGTCACGTACGTTTACTGATGTACGATTCCAGCGGCCTGGTGTAAAACCATCCCAGCTTGAGTGCCATTTTCTTTCCATGGTAAATCCTCCTAATCATTATATATTACATTTTTATATTGTTTTCGCCACGTACTATTATAGTATGGTTAAAATTTTAACGCAATATAAAAATTGTACTTTTTCACATACAGTATACAATTTTTACTGTTTCTTTTCCATAAGTTTCCTTAATATTTTTTTATAAATTTTAAGAAAATATTCAAACATTTTTTGGAAATATGGTGTATAGTAAGATGAAACGTATTTTATACTTGCGGAGGAATTATTTATGAAAAAATCAATCCTGTTAGCCGCCACAATCACATGTCTTTCTCTCTTGCTCTGTTCCTGCAAGAACAATGCAGCAGATGAAAGTCATCCAACTGACGACCAACTCAGTACTCAAGAGGAAATTGAATCGAATAAACAAACGAAATTAAATGCTATATCTCCTACAGTTTACAGTCGTATATCAGATCTCAAATTAGAGCCTGGGACAAGAATTTCGATTATCGGACGTTATAGCGATGATAGTTTCTGGAAACAAGTAGAAGCCGGTGCCAAGGAAGCTGTCAGCGATATTAATACCATGCTCGGATATACGGGAAATGATAAAATAGCACTTACATACAGTGGTCCTTCTGTACGCGATGATATAGATGAACAGATTAACATATTGGATGAGGAACTGGCACGTTATCCAATTGCCATAGGTATTGCAGCCATTGATATTGACTCATGCACACTGCAATTTGACCTTGCTTCTGAAAACAGTATTCCGATCATCACTTTTGATTCAGGTAGCGAATACAAGCATGTGGCTTCTCACATTTCCACAGACAACTTTGAAGCTGCCGCTATGGCTGCTTCCAAACTGGCATATGCTATTGGCGAAGCAGGTGATGTGGCAGTCTTCGTGCAAGATTCTGTTTCTATGACAGCACAAGATCGACTGCAAGGCTTTTTGGACCAGATGGCGAAGAAGTTTCCTGACATCACAGTTGTAAACACTTATCACCTGGATGAATACGAAACCATGGCAGAAAAGATTGCTATCGAACAAGATATCGAAGATCCTTCTACTATCACACAAGAGGATATCGTAAACTATATTTTAGAAAAGAATCCAAACCTGAAGGGTATTTTTACAACTAATTTAGACACAACACAATTGGTAGCAAACACCATTTCTGACTCTAATAGAACAGATCTTAAGATCGTCGGTTTTGACGGTGGCGAAGAACAACTCGAATTCCTGGAAGACGGAACTATAGAAGGTCTTATTCTTCAAAATCCATTTGGAATGGGATATGCAACTGTTGTTGCTGCTGCCCGTGTACACCTTGACCTTGGTAATGAATCCGTTGTTGATACCGGATATGTATGGGTTACAAAAGACAATATGGACAAGACTTCTATAGCCAATATGCTATACTAAACACAAGGACTATTCTCACGGAATAGTCCTTTTTTTGTCGAACTTTGATGTATGATTCTTCCCCCTCTTTGGACAAACTTATGCTATGATTAATGCGTACATAAACATCGTAAAATGATAGGGGGATTTTGTATGGGCGAGGTTCACTTTATGATTTCTGAAGCTGCCAAGCGTGTTAACGTTGAAGCTCATGTTCTCAGATACTGGGAGGAAGAGTTAGAACTTACAATTGGCCGCACAGAGATGGGACATCGATACTATACAGAAGACGACATGCGGTTATTCAACTGCATCAAAGAACTTAAAGAACAAGGTATGCAGCTAAAGGATTTAAAAGAAATTATTCCTGATATGCTAAAGACAAGAGCAAAACGACGTTCCGAAAAAGAGATGGAACAACCTGAAGTTCCAAAGGATCTTTCCGAATTACAGACTGCACTGTTGGAAAACAATAAATTATTGCAGGAAGCTATCACACAGTCTGTCATCCACGAGATCGGTTTTCTTTTCCAAGCGGCTGAGCGCCAGGAAGAAGATCGCTACAAGAAGCTGGATACTTTGATCAGACAACAGCAAATGTATCGCAAAGAGTCTGCAAAGGCTCCGCTAAGACACTTCCGAAGAATATTTGAAGGATAAAAAGGGGACAGAGAATTTTTCTCTGTCCCTTTCTAATCTAACTATTCTTTTAGATAATTTGCAAATTTTGTGTACTGCGGCAACCACGTCAAATTAATAGTTCCAATCGCACCATTTCTTTGTTTTGCAATGATGATCTCTGCCATATTCTTCATCTCTGTATCTTTATGATAATAATCATCACGATAAATGAACATTACCACGTCCGCATCCTGTTCGATAGCCCCGGATTCACGAAGATCCGAAAGCATTGGTCTGTGATCAGGACGTTGTTCTACTGCACGGCTAAGCTGTGATAATGCAATTACAGGAACATTCAGCTCTCTGGCAACGCCTTTCAATGCTCTTGAGATTTCAGAGATTTCCTGTTGTCTTGATTCGCTGCGCCCACCCACTCGTCCTGTCATGAGCTGTAAGTAGTCGATAATGATAAGGTCGAGACCATGTTCAATCTTATATTTACGACATTTTGAACGCAATTCTGAAATTGAAATACCAGGAGTATCGTCGATGATCAGATTTGACTTACCGATGATTCCTGCACTTTCAATCAGTTTTTCCCAATCAGAATCCTTCAAGTTACCTGTACGAAGAGCCTGCGCATCCACCTGTGCTTCCAAAGCGAAAAGACGGTTCACTAACTGCTCTTTTGACATTTCCAAACTGAAAATGGCAACGTGTTTCTTTGCTTTAAAAGCAACGTGCTGTGCAATGTTAAGTACGAACGCTGTTTTACCCATAGAAGGTCTTGCTGCAACCAAAATAAGATCCGAAGGCTGTAATCCTGCTGTTTTATAGTCTAAATCCAAAAATCCAGTCGGAATACCCGTTACACTTCCTGCGTTCTTAGAAGCCATCTCAATCTTATCAAGTGCATTTAACACCACTTGCTTGATCGGCACAAAGTCACCTGTGTTTCTTCTCTGAACAAGTTCAAACACTTTCTTTTCTGTGATCTCAAGCACGGCTTCCATCGGTTCTTTTCCGAGATAGCACATGTTTTCAATCTCTTCGTTCAACTTGATCAAACGACGGAGCATCGCTTTTTCGGCAACGATTTCTGCATAATATTTTACATTTGCTGAAGTTGGGACTGCAGTCACCAAATCTCGCACAAATTCCAGACTGCTGATTTCAGCCGGAACATCTTTTTCTTTCAATCGAGTCTGAAGCGTAATCAGATCAACCGGTTTTCCCTCGTTGTAAATCTCCACAACCGCTTCAAAAATAACACCATATGCTGACTGATAAAAATCATCCCCGCTTATGATCTCAGATGAAGTCAAGATTGCATCACGATCCATCAACATAGAACCAATTACTGCCTGCTCTGCTTCAACACTATGTGGTAGTACTCGTTTGATGAGTGCTTCATCCATAGCCATGCCTCCTACGCTTCTTTTACTACTACTTTCAATTCAACTGTTACCTTTGGATGTAACTTAACTGGAACACCATGAGTTCCCAATGTTTTGATCGCATCTTTCAATTGAATTTTTTTCTTATCAATGTCATATCCCATTTGATCTTTCACTGCTGCTGCAATTTCTTTTGTAGAAACAGAACCAAATGTTCTTCCGCCTTCTCCAACCTTGATTGCGAGTTCCACTTTTCCTGCTTCAATCTTAGCGCCAAGTGCTTTTGCCTCGTCCAGTTGTTCCTGAGCCACTTTTTCTTCGTTGGCTTTCTTGAGTTTTAAGTCATTCAGGTTTTTACCTGTTGCTTCTAACCCTAATTTCTTTGGTAAAATAAAGTTTCTTGCGTAACCGTCGTTAACGTCTACGATCTGTCCCTTTTTACCAAGAGCTTTTACATCTTCTAATAAAATAACTTTCATTCTAAATATCTCCTTCTGCAATCATCACATCAATTGTTCTCTTGATTTCTCTGATTGCTTCATCCATATTTGTGTGCTGGAACTGTGTTCCCGCTGTGTTGATATGACCACCACCGCCAAGACGTTCCATGATCACCTGAACATTCACTTCGTCGATTGCTCTCGCACTTACATAAATCTTTCCATAATACTCTGTTAATACGAAAGACGCCTTGATACCTCTGATATTCAATAGATCATTTGCCGCCTGAGCACCAACGATCGTAGGACTTTCAATATCTTCATTATCACACACTGCAATTGCAAAACTGTCTCGGAATAATTCTGCATTACTTACAATTTTTGATTTTTCTCGATACCATTCAAAATCGTCTCTGTTTAATTTTCTTACGTAAGTAATATCTGCACCATTTCTTCGTAGAAAAGCTGCAGCTTCAAATGTTCTTACACCTGTACGGTTCATAAAATTATTCGTATCAATGATAATTCCCGAATACATACTGTTCGCTTCAATGCCAGTAATCTTAACGTCATCAGCAAAATACTGCAACATCTCCGCTACCATTTCACATGCCGAAGATGCGTATGGTTCGATGTACGACAACACCGTATTTTCAATATGATCTGTACTCTGTCTGTGATGGTCAAATACAATAATTGTTTTTACCAGTCTCAAAAGTTCTGGACATTCTGTAATCTCTGTACGGTTCGTGTCCACAACAACTACCATGGAATTATCCACCACATGCTCATGTACCTGAGCTGACGTGATAAACAAATCTTCCGGATAATGGGCATCGTTTTTGATCGCTTCATAAAATGGACGTACAGAAGTAGTCACTTCATTTAACACAATGTGAACTTTCTTTTCCATTGTTTTCGCCGCACGATAGATACCAACTGCAGAACCAAAAGAGTCTACGTCGGCAATCTTGTGTCCCATAACAAAGATTTTATCCTTTGTCATCATGATTTCTCGAAGCGCTTCTGCTTTCACACGAGCTTTTACCCTCGTATTTTTCGAAGTCTGCTCACGTTTACCACCATAATACGTAATGTTTTTACCATTTTTAACAACGGCCTGGTCACCGCCACGTGCCAAAGCAAGGTCAATTGCCGCGCGTGCGTGAGTGTAACTTTGCGTATAACTACCTTCTGTAGTACTCATACCAATACTCAGAGTAACAGCCATACTGTTTCCAATATTTACTGTCTTTGCTTCTTCCAAGACAGAAAACTTATTCTTTTCCATCTCATTAAAGCATTCTTTTCTAACAACGAAGAAGTATTTGTCTTTTTCTAATTTTCTAACCAAAGCATCATACACAGACATATACTGATTGATCTTACGGTCGATAAGTGCAACTAAAAGTGACTGGCGCACTTCCTCAACGCTTTCCATTACCTCTTCATAATTATCAATATAAATCAAACCTGTCACAAGTTTTTGTCCTTCACATTTTTCCATATAATGGTGAAGATCAGTAACATCTTCCATTGTAACAGTAACTACATACTCTCTGTCTTTTGGGAAACTCACCATCTTATCCGCCTCTGTAAAATCTTTTACAGAAAGTTTTGATAAAACTACTTTGTAAATTCTATCCTGATAGACTGCTTCCATTCCAATTTTTTCTCCCACTTCTTTCGGGAAAATACTGCGGTTCAATCCATGAATGAAATTGCTTAGATACTTGTCCGTAAGATTTGCTTCACCCAATACAAATTGGAACTTATCATTGCTCCAAAGAATCTTCCCATCATCCATCATGATCGCATAAGGAATCGTTAAATCCTTTAACAGAACATTCTGTAAAAAGCCATACTGTGTTGCGAAATCCACAAGTTCTGTCAAGACCATGGATTTGTTATTTAAATACATGATCGCAACTGCCACTATGTAGATCAACACAAAGATACCCATAACAATCCCGGCTTTTTTATCGATCGTAAAAATCCATCCATTCATTGCAATCAATATAATTGCCATAATTGCCGGCCATTGCATGTACAGCTTAAGTTGTCCCTTTAGTTTCACTTCTTTTTTCATATTATTCCTCATATCCGTTTGGATTATTTGACTGCCATCTCCATGAATCTTCACACATTTCGTCCAAACCTCGTGTTGCTTCCCAACCGAGTTCATTCTTTGCCTTCGTAGGATCTGCATAACATGTTGCAATATCACCTGGTCTTCTCGCTTTGATTTCATAATTGATTGGTTTGCCGCAAGCTTTGCCAAATGCTTTTACCATATCGAGTACGGAATATCCATTTCCTGTGCCGAGATTGTATACGCATACGCCTGCTTTTTCTTCAATCTTCTTTAACGCCTTCACATGACCAACTGCTAAATCTACTACGTGAATATAGTCGCGTACTCCAGTTCCATCATGTGTATCGTAATCATCACCAAATACTCCAAGACATTCCAGCTTACCAACTGCCACCTGTGTAATGTATGGCATCAAGTTGTTTGGAATTCCTTTTGGGTTTTCTCCAATTGTTCCGCTCTTATGTGCTCCAACTGGGTTGAAATAACGAAGTAATACCACATTCCACTCTGAATCTGCTGTATGGAAATCTGTCAAGATCTGTTCCAACATGGACTTTGTCCAGCCGTATGGATTTGTACATTGTCCCTTTGGGCATTCTTCAGTGATTGGAATAAATGCTGGATCGCCATATACTGTTGCAGAAGAACTAAAGATGATGTTCTTCACACCAGCATTTCTCATTGCATCGCAAAGTACCAATGTACCATTTACATTGTTATCGTAATATTCAAGAGGTTTTCTTACAGACTCTCCTACTGCTTTTAATCCTGCAAAATGGATAACTGCCGAGATATCTTCTTGTTCGAAAATTTCTTTCATAGCTTTTGCATCTCGAATATCTGCTTCGTAAAACTTAATCTCTTTTCCTACGATTTTTTCCACTCTTTTTAAGGATTCTTTGCTTGAGTTATATAAGTTGTCCACTACAACAACATCGTATCCTGCTTCGATCAATTCGATACATGTATGACTCCCAATATAACCTGCTCCACCTGTTACTAAAATTGACATAATTTGCCTCCTATCTAGCTTAGCCCCACAATTCTTGTGGATATAATCCTGAGTCCTTTAATCCTTTAATTGCTGCCACTACTTGTGGTTTGTCTTCTTTGTATGTAATACCATACCATTTATCAGCTGATGACAATACCGTAACTGTCGCTTTTCTTGCCACTAAAAGATTTGTCACGACTGTTGGCAGGTAATATTCACATTTCATAGGATTCTTTTCAAGCCCTTCATCAAGAAATGCTTTGAAACCGTTTTGGATTTCATGGATAAAACTTTCTGTAAATCCCCACATATTCATAGATACGATACTAGCTGGCGAAATGTCTGTCCATGTAGCACCATCATCTTCTGTAAATGCTGCACCAGTTTCTGTCTTTTCGATGCGAGTTCTTTCAGTAACACTGATAAGTTCTCCTGCTTCGTTTGTACTGCAAACACCACGAGACACATAACCATTGTCTGTAAGTGTGTTTTCCAATCTGTATCCTACCATTGTATAGCGATATTTTTCATCGTCTTCATGAGTTGTCAAATAGTCATAACTCTTTTGGAACGCATCTCTGCCATAGTAATCGTCCGCATTGATTACTACGAATGGTCCGTCGATCACATCGATTGCACTGAGAACTGCATGTGCTGTACCCCATGGTTTCACACGTCCTTCTGGAACTTCATATCCTTCTGGAATATTATGAATGTCTTGGAATACATATTCTACTTTCATCACTTTTTCTATACGATTTCCGATTGCTTCTTTGAAATCCGCTTCGTTTTCTTTCTTTATAATGAATACAACCTTTTCAAAACCAGCTCTTTTTGCATCGAAGATAGAAAAGTCCATGATGATATGTCCTTGCTCATCTACTGGGTCGATTTGTTTTAATCCGCCGTAACGGCTTCCCATTCCTGCTGCCATAATTACTAAAATTGGTTTCTTCATGTCTGTTTCCTCCAAATTATGCATAATAACGCACTATAATAGATTATTATATTACATTTGCCCTTGAAAAGCAATCTTTTCGCCCAGTACATCGGTTAAGAGACGACAAAAAAGGAACATGATTTTCATCATGTTCCTTAGTCAACATACTAATTAGTCTGCAACGTATGGCATTAAAGCAATATGTCTTGCTCTCTTTACAGCAACTGTAAGAGCTCTTTGATGTTTTGCACAGTTTCCTGTGATTCTTCTTGGAAGGATTTTTCCTCTTTCAGAAACATATTTTCTTAATTTAGCCACATCTTTGTAATCGATTTGGTTGTTTTCTTTTCCACAGAATACACAAACTTTTTTACGTCTACGTCCGCCTCTTCTCTTCATTGGAGAATCAGCTTTGTTTGTTTTATCAAAAGCCATTGTCAATACCTCCTATATTATTCTCCGAACAACGCGTTCTAAAATTTTAATCCACAATCAATCGCTTAGCTGAATGGTAATTCCTCATCAATTCCGTCTGGAATGTTCATGAAACCGTCGCCAATATCATTTCTTGGTGATGGAGCAGGACTTGGTTGGAAACTGCTGTTAGCTGCCTGAGCTCCGCTTGATGCTTTGCTTTCAGCAAATTCTTGTTCTTCTACAACGATATCTGTTGTATAAACCTTCACGCCGTCTCTGTTAGTATAGCTACCAGTTTGAATACGACCTGTGATCGCGATCTTTGTTCCTTGACGTAAATATCTTTCTGCAAATTCAGCTTGTCTTCCAAATGCTACGCAATTGATAAAATCTGCTGTTGCTTCGCCTTCACGTCTAAAACGACGATCAACTGCTAATGTGTAACGAGCTACTGCTGTTGCAACATCGCCTTGTGAATATCTAACTTCAGGATCTCTTGTTAAACGTCCCATTAAAATTACTTTATTCATACGATTCCTCTTTTCTATTATGCATCTTGTCTAACGCATAAATATCTGATAACGTTTTCCATGATACGAAGTCTAGCTTCGATCTCAGCTGGAGCTGTAGTTTCAGCTTCGAAGTGGATGAAGTAGTAGAATCCTTCTCTCATTTTTTGAACTTCGTAAGCTAATCTTTTCTTACCCCATTCTTCAACGTCAGAAATTTGGCCACCGAAACGAGTTACATATTTTTGTACTTTTTCGATAACTGCTGCTCTAGCGTCGTCTTCGATTTTTGCATTGACAACAACTGCTAATTCATATTTTGCCATGTCTTTTGCACCTCCTTATGGTCTCTGGCCCCCGACTCCTGTTCGGGAACAAGGAATAAAATAATATATCACAATTTGGCATTATAACATATTGCGATATCGATTGCAAGTCCTTTTTTCTAGAAAAATGGGCTCCACAGTTCTTCCGGGTTATCCTCTTCTTCCTGCCATGGCGATGTTCTGATTACATCCTCTTCGTCAGTTAAGATTTCTTCTACGCTTGGTTTTTCATACTTCATAACCTAACTCTCCCTTACACATTTTTTCTTAACTCTTTTGTGTTCTTCTCTACAAGCTTTCGGGCTATCATAATCTGGTGCCCGCACCCCATACATTTCAAACGAAAATCTGCACCCACACGTAAGACTTCCCATTCATAGCTGCCACAAGGATGTTTCTTTTTCATTTTTACAATATCTCCAACTTCGTATTGCTGTGCCATAATTATTCCACCGCCTTTTCTTCCACCTTCACGCCATGCACCAGCAATCTCTGTGTCTCTGTCACATTTGTACACGTAGATAAACTTACTAGTTGGGTCTGCGCCGTTACCTTTACTCCCGTATCGTATCTGGCAATACTTTTTATATACTGTAAATATTTCAGATAGGCGTCATCATTCTCATAAAATTTATTATAGCTTTCTGACGTATCCTCCACAATACACACCGCATACACCTGATATTTCACTTCTCTCCCATCGGGAGTATATATGTAAAAATACGGATTTTCTTTATAAAAATCAAAGCTCTTGTATTTACGAAGTAGGCCAAACATGGAGCCATTCTTCATATTGTGTCCATAGATAAATGTGTTCTTGTCCGAAAAATCCGCTCTACTGTAAGCATCCATAAAGATGGAACCGGCACCGTTCGTCTTACCTTCCACTGTCTTTTTCAAATACTTATCATTATCCTTCCCTTGCACAATTGGATAACTAATCTTCTCCGGATTGTCAAATCGAATCCAACCAACTATTTCTTTGTTAATGGATTGCAGTTTCTCAAAATCGACTTTAAAAGCTTCCTTTTCTTCTGTTTTA
>JAZQMU010000194.1:0-7048 GCA_045543595.1 Faecalimonas sp. | reverse complement strand
TAAAGAAGGTACGGATGAGTTGAAAGTAAGTGCGTTTTATAAAAAAGATTATATAAGTTTTAATGTGTTGTGGTCCATCATTTGGATGACATTTGCGTACCTGATCGTGGCAGTGCTCTTTGTTTTGGCGAAGATGCAGGAAATCATGAACGGAATGTCAATCTTGATGGTAGTAAAGCTGGCAGGAGGCGTGATAGGTATCTATGTTGTATTGCTTGTTATTTATATTCATGTAACACGTTACATTTACAAAAGAAAGCATGCTAAGTCTTATTATCGTGTAAAGAAGTTCAAAGAAGGATTGAGAATTTTATATAATATGTACCAGGAGGAAAAAACGAATGGATAAATTGTTTGAAGTGAAAGGAAGATTATCTGAAGTATATACAAGATACTCAAGATATATTGACAGGGTATGTAGATTCTTATTAGCCCTTCTTACATTTGTGTATATTAATAACAATATTGGATTTTCAACAATGCTTGCTAATCCATTGGTGACAGTTGTGGTTTCGATTATTTGTACATTTTTGCCAACTGTTATTACGATGCTTTTTGCCATTGGCATGATTCTGGTTCATTTATATTCGGTATCTTTGGGATTGGCAATTGTGTCTGCAGCACTTTTCTTAGTGATTTATGCGGCGTATTTACGTTACGCGTCAGGAAAGTCAGTGGTAATTCTCGTGATGTTGATCGCAAGCATGTTTAAAGTGCCAGTTGTAGTTCCAATCGCATTGGGATTGATCGGTGGACCCGAATACATTCTTGCAGTTTCATTTGGAACGATCATTACATATACGATTGACTACGTAAAATCATACACAACGTTGATCGGTACAGTTGCGGAAACAGGTGTAATGGAGCAGATTACAGCTTATGCGCAGCAATTGTTCTCGAATAAAGCAATGTGGATCACTGTGATTTCTTATGGTCTTGTTCTTCTGATCGTATATTATCTCAGAAGACTTGAAGTGGATCATGCATGGAAGGTCGCAATTGCAGCAGGTGCACTTAGCCATATTATTGTGGTTTCACTTGGAAATGTAATGCTGGATTCAGCGGTAGGGTATGGACCAGTTATTATCAGCAGTATTGTGGCAGCAATTCTTGCTTTGGTAATTGAGTTTTTCATGTTCTCTGTCGATTATACGAGAACAGAATATCTGCAGTTTGATGATGATGAATATTACTATTATGTGAAAGCAGTGCCTAAAATGAAGGTTGCTGTTGGAGAAAAGACGGTAAAACGAATCAACGAACGTAGAGAAAAAGAACCAAAAGAAAAGAAGAAAATTATACCTAAGAAGCAAGTGGCGGAAGAGGTTGAAGTGAAGAAAGAAGACGATGATTTTGATATTCAGAGAATCATCGATGATGAATTAAATCGATAATTAACAAAGAGAAATCTGGAATGGAGGTGACAGAATGAAATCGTATTTGCTAACAATGCTTGATTCCGTATTAGGGGACTGGTATTTGCCAGATGTACATGCTACAGATGTGCTCGAAATTGCGATTCTTTCTGTTATTTTTTATCAAGTTATCAAATGGATTAAAAATACAAAGGCTTGGATGCTTCTTCGAGGAATCATCGTGCTTGCAGTGTTTATCTTTATGGCGTTCATCTTCAAGATGAACACAATCCTTTGGATTGCTAAGAATTCGATCAGTGTGTTGGCTATAGCTGCAATTGTAGTGTTCCAGCCAGAATTAAGAAGAGCGTTGGAAAGGCTAGGGCAAAGAGATTTCTGGAATTCATTTATGCCATTTGAAACAAAGAAAGTTCATGGCAGATTTCATGAGAATACAATTAACGCCATTGTAGATGCCTGTTACGAGATGAGCAAGGTGAAAACAGGGGCTTTGATTGTTGTAGAACGAGATACAAGATTGTCAGAGTATGCCCATACGGGTATCAGCCTAGACTGTATTGTGTCTAGTCAGGTTTTGATCAATATTTTTGAACATAATACTCCGCTTCACGATGGTGCAGTTATTATCCGCGGGGATCGTATTGTCGCTGCAACTTGTTATTTACCACTTTCGGATAACAACAAGTTGAGTAAAGAATTAGGAACAAGACACCGTGCAGCAGTTGGTATGAGTGAAGTGAGTGACGCGCTTGTGATCTGCGTATCGGAAGAAACAGGAAGAGTTTCTTTTGCAATGGGTGGACATTTGACACGTGCTGTTCCGGCAGAGCAGCTCCGCAGTAAGCTTATTCAGTTTCAAGATAGTGCGGAAAATGCGAAGAAGTTTATTTTGAAGAAGGGAAGAGGTAAGGATGAAAGAAAGAGTCTTGAATAACCTTAGGGAAAATGTCAGTGCTGGCATAAGCAATAACCCGGGTCTCAAGATTATGGCAGTCCTGTTTGCAGTGTTACTTTGGTGGACAGTTGTGAATGTTGATGACCCGATTCAAACAAAGAAATATATGGTAGAAGTTACGGTGACGAATCCGGAAGTGATCACAAACCGAGGAGAAAGCTTTCAGGTGGAGGAATCTTCCAAAATGGTTACAGTGACAGTGAAAGCAAGACGTAAAGTGATTGAAAAAATCAAGACAAATCACATTATGGCCACAGCAGATATGCGAGAAGAGCAGGGGAATTTTGTGCCTGTAAGAATAGGTATAACAGGATTTGAAGGAAGTTATGAATCTGCTGCAGCTTATCCACAGAATATCCAAGTTAAGGTGGAAGATACACAAGAGAAGACATTCCCGATTACACCAGTTGCAAAGGGAAATGTGCGTAGTGGATGCGTTCTGGCAGGCTTATCCGTTTCACCAAGGTCTGTAGATGTTAGCGGACCGGAATCTATTGTTGGTAAGATCAGCAAAGTTGTTGCACAAGTAGATGTGACAGGTCTTGGAGCAGGAAGAGACATCAATACAAAGCTGATTTATTACGATGCCGCAGATAACATGATAGACCAGACTAATTTGTCAAGCAGATATGATGCTACGGGTGTGGATGTGCATGTGACAGTATGGGAAACAAAAACAGTTGAGATTGTGTTCGATACGTCAAAAGTGCAAACTGCAACGGGCTATTTGTTTAGTGGTATTGAGTATGAACCACAAACAGTAGAAGTGGCAGCTAACCGTGAAAATTTAAATAGTTTAGATAAATTTGAAATTCCAGCGAATGCTATTGTAAAAATTGGTATTGTGGAAAATGAAGTAGTTGTGGTTGATATTTCACAATACTTACCAGAGGGTGTAATTTTGGCAGATTCTGATGCATCCAGCGTTGTAGTAGAACTTCAGGTTGAAAAGATAGGTACAAAGAATTTCTCAATTCCTGTTCGTTCTATCAGAGTGGATGGCATGTCGGAGGATATGCAATTGGAATATGGACCAGAACAAAGTGTAACGATTGTCTTTAAGGGACGTGATGAGATGCTTCAGGCATTATCTCTGGAATCATTTGTTGCTTCTGTAGATTTGACTGAATTTGTGGATCCGGGTGAATACTCGGTGCCGGTGATCATTACAGAACAACCGGAAGGATGCGAGTATACAGGAGAAGCATTTATTGATATTACGCTCAGTTTGAAAGAGGAACTTGTAACAGAACCGGAAGTGGGACCTGAAGCAGAAACAGAAATGTAGGAGGACGAACGGATGGTAAAACAAAAAGTTATGATCAATAATCCTACGGGATTGCATCTTAGACCAGCTGGCATTTTTTGCCAGACGGCTATGGAATATGGGTCTAAGATTACATTCACAAATGAAAGAGGAGTCTGGAACGCAAAGAGTGTGCTCAGCGTTTTGGGATCTTGTATTAAGTATGGTGATGAGATTGAAATCATCTGTGAAGGTAAAGATGAAGAAGAAGCGTTGGCTGCGATGGTGAAAGCAGTTGAGGAAGGTCTTGGAGAATAACAGAGGAGGATACAGAAATGGCAAAAGCTTCGTTAGTTGTTATGGCAGCAGGAATTGGCAGTCGATTTGGCGGTGGAATCAAACAGTTGGAACCAGTAGGACCATCTGGTGAGATCATTATGGATTACTCCGTATATGATGCCATGGAAGCAGGGTTTGACAAAATTGTATTTGTTATTCGCAAGGACTTGGAAAAAGACTTTAGAGAAGTGATTGGAGACAGGATCGAAAAAGTGGTGGAAGTGGCCTATGCGTTTCAGGAAAAAGAAGATATTCCGGAACCATTCAGAACACAATACACAGACAGAGTGAAGCCTTGGGGAACTGGACAAGCGATTCTTTGCTGTAAAGATGTAGTAAAAGAGCCGTTTTTAGTAATCAATGCAGATGATTACTATGGGAAAGAAGCTTACCAAGTTGCTTTCGACTATTTGATGAGAGAACAAAAGGAAAGTGTAAAAGAACAAATCTGCATGGTGGGATTTGTTCTCGGGAATACGTTGAGTGAAAATGGAAGCGTAACCAGAGGTATCTGTAAAGCAGATGAGAGTCAGATGTTGACAGATATTGTAGAAACAAAGAATATTTTTAAAACGGAGAATGGAGCTGCGGTGATCTCGGATGAGGAAAGATACGAAGTGAGTGCGGATTCATTGGTGTCTATGAATATGTGGGGACTACAGCCAAGTTTCTTTGAGATTTTAGAAAAGGGCTTTGTGGAATTCTTGGGTGAACATGTTGCAGACTATGACAAAGTAGAGTACTTGTTACCTACGATCGTGGGAGATTTGCTGAAAGAAAAAAGGGCAGATGTTAAGGTTTTAAAATCACACGATCAATGGTTTGGTGTGACCTACAAAGAAGATAAAGAATTTGTGGTGGAATCGATCCACAGATTGATTGAACAAAAAATATACCCTGAAAAGTTATTTTTATAATTATTTAGGCATAATTACCATTGTATATAGTGTCGGATTTTGGTATCATAGATATGATAGAGGTACCTTGGTCTGATGACAGAATGATGATGAGTGGAAGGTATCTACCTTCCACTTTTTTGTTGTAGTGTATCTTGTAGTATTGAGATTTAAAATGATAAAGAGGAATAGATCATGAGAGATTTTTTAACGCTTAGAAATTCAAAAGCGAGAATGTTCGTATTAGCAATCGTGGATATGATTATGGTAGTTGTAAATATGTATGCATCTTTGATTCTGAGATACGAGTTTCAGTATAAACTTATCCCGGAAAAATATGTAGAAAGTGTCACTACATACATGGTTATCAACATCATTACTACGATTATTGTATTTTGGTGTATGAAATTATATCGAAGTGTGTGGACATTTGCGGGAAGCCATGAAGTTGTTCGTATATTCGGTGCTGGTGCTTTGATCACAGCAATTCAGTCTCTGGGGATGCAGTTGATGGGACTAAGTGTTCCAAGAAGTTATTATGCATTTTCGTTCTGCATCATGATTTTGACAACAATCGTAACACGTTTTTCATACCGCGCGCTTCGCCTATTAAAAAGAATTATGTTCCATACCAACGATCCAATTCAAAGAACGATGGTAGTAGGTGGTGGAGAAGCAGGAAGTATCATTATTCGTGAACTTCAGTCAAATAAGCAAGTTCGCCGTAAAGTAGTATGCGTGATTGATGATAATCCTTCGAAAAAGGGAAAAATTCTTCACGGGGTTTCTATTGTGGGGGATCGAACAACCATTATTGACAACGCAAAGAAATATAAAGTGGATGAAATTGTGGTGGCAATGCCATCAGTAAGTGAATCGATTACAAGAGAAATTCTTAAAATTTGTAATGAGACAGAGTGTAAGCTAAAGGTGCTTCCAGGTATGTATCAATTTATTACGGAAGAAGTAAGTGTTTCAAAACTTCGTGACGTATCAATCGAGGACTTGTTAGGAAGGGATTCTGTAAAAACAGATTTAGATAGTGTTCTTGGTTATGTGAGAGAAAAAACAGTTCTTGTAACAGGTGGTGGTGGTTCGATTGGTAGCGAGCTTTGTCGTCAGATTGCGAAGTACAATCCAAAATGTTTGATCATCTTTGATATTTATGAGAATAATGCTTACGATATTCAGCAGGAACTTAAGAAAAAACATCCATCACTTCATTTAGAAACATTAATCGGTTCTGTACGTAATACAAATCGTATTGAAAGTGTTATGGAGTTATATCGTCCAAATCTTGTGTTCCATGCGGCAGCGCACAAGCATGTACCTCTTATGGAGGACAGCCCAAATGAAGCAATTAAGAACAACGTATTTGGTACATATAAAACGGCACGAGCTGCTGACAAATATGGAGTTGAAAAGTTTGTTTTAATTTCTACAGATAAAGCTGTGAATCCTACAAACATCATGGGTGCTTCAAAGCGTATGTGTGAAATGGTAGTACAGATGTTTAGCAGACATTCGGAAACAGAGTACGTGGCAGTGCGTTTTGGTAATGTGCTTGGAAGTAATGGTAGTGTAATTCCACTCTTTAAAAAGCAGATGGCAGCAGGAGGACCTGTTACAGTTACACATCCAGATATTATTCGTTACTTTATGACGATTCCTGAAGCTGTATCTTTGGTGCTTCAAGCAGGTGCCTATGCCCATGGCGGTGAGATTTTTGTTCTTGATATGGGAGAGCCTGTCAAGATTGCGGATCTTGCAAAGAACTTGATTCGTCTTTCTGGATATACACTTGGTGTAGATATGGAAATTGAATACACAGGACTTCGTCCAGGTGAAAAATTGTACGAAGAACTTCTTACAAAAGAAGAAGGATTGCTTAAAACAGAAAATGAGTTAATTTTTATCGGAAAACCTCTATTATTCGATGAAGAAAAATTCCTTACGGATTTGGAACGATTAGAAGAAGCTATCAGCGAAGAACGATTTGACGTAAAAGAAATCGTTTCTGAGATCGTACCAACATATCATATCAGAGAAGAAGATAAGAAAAAATATTCAGCAATTTATGAAGAGTTCTGCAGACTTGGAAGAGCTAGTCATGAGGGACCAGTATTAAAAGGTAACTGTAAGAGATAAAGGATAGTATGAGAAAAAAATTACTGATCGTTGGAGCTGGCGGACATGGAAAGTGCTGCCTTGATATCGCGAGAGAATGAAGTCGGAT
>JAZQMU010000193.1:0-2874 GCA_045543595.1 Faecalimonas sp. | reverse complement strand
CCATACAACTGGAAACAACCATGGTGGAGGTGCAAGTGGCGGCTTATCTACAAGAGAAAAAACCTCCATACTATTTCGTGTCAATAAACCAGCTAATGTACCTATCATTAGTGGAATTGCAATGCAGATAAAAAGTAAGCGTGTGTTCATAATAAGAATCCTTTTTATAAAACTCTATGCGCTTCTCCTCTTATTTATATTTTGTACAAAAAAACTGTCACAGTATTACCTGTGACAGTTCAGACTGTAGACAAAGTCCCAACCTTCGTGGTTGGGCTTTTCTATTTTAGAACAGCTTTGCTGTTACACTAATTCTTATTGCTCTTGTTTGTGATTCTATCTGGAGCACTTCCTCTGTCAAGAGTGCGAAGCACCATATATGGCAGGCTCTTGACATAGGAAGTGTCTCCAGATTTTTTATAGTCAAGAGCAATAAGAATTATAAGGTTTCCTTTGAAAACCTTGATTTTACGGGATTTCTTATGTGTTTTGTGGTATAATTATTGTATCAAATTTAGTGAGGATTTCTGCCATGATGACACAGGAAAACGAAAAAGTTAGAAAGCAGATGCAAATCGTCTGCATAGATGATTTAGTACCACAAGACCATCTGCTTCGTATTATTGAGAAAGCGATTGACTGGACGTTTATTTATGATCTTGTACGTGATACATATTCAGATGGTACAGGCAGACCAAGCATTGATCCTGTTACGCTTATTAAGATACCACTTATTCAGTATCTTTATGGCATTAAAAGTATGCGCCAGACAATCAAAGAAATAGAAGTAAACATGGCATATCGCTGGTTCTTGGGATTGGAACTTTATGACCCTGTTCCTCATTTCTCTACATTTGGCAAGAATTATACAAGACGCTTTAAGGATACAGAACTGTTTGAACAGATTTTCCGTCATATCTTAGAAGAGTGCTATCGCTTTAAACTTGTTGACCCTACAGAAGTGTTTGTTGATGCAACACATGTAAAGGCTCGTGCGAATAATAAAAAGATGCAGAAACGAATTGCACAGCAGGAAGCATTATTCTTTGAGGAGATGCTTCGAAAGGAAATCGATGCAGACAGAGATGCACATGGAAAGAAACCGTTAAAGAAGAAAGACGATGATAACAACCCAGGCTCTGGTGGTGGAGATAACTTTAAAGATTACACCGATGATGTTCCAACGGATGAAAAGACGATTAAGTGCAGCACTACTGACCCTGAAAGTGGATGGTTCAGAAAAGGGGAACATAAAAATGTATTTGCTTATGGCATCCAGACTGCCTGCGATAAAAACGGATGGGTTTTAGATTTTACAGTTAATCCAGGCAATGAACATGACAGCAGAACTTTTAAGAACCTTTATGATAAACTCCAGAATACAGGAATGGAATACTGTGTTGTAGATGCAGGCTACAAAAATCCTGCAATAGCAAAGATGTTGCTTGATGATGGTGTAAAGCCTGTATTCCCTTATAAAAAACCAATGACAAAAGATGGATTTTTTAAGAAATACGAATACGTTTATGATGAGTATAACGATTGTTATATTTGTCCAAACAATCAGGTTTTATCATACAGAACCACAAATCGCAAAGGATATCGTGAGTATAAAAGCTGTGGTCAGATATGTGCAAGCTGTCCTTACTTGGAACAGTGTACACATAGTAAGGAACATGTAAAACTTGTGACCCGTCATGTGTGGGAAGATTACATGGAAGTATGTGAAGATATCCGCTACACCGAAGGGATGAAAGAACTTTATTCACACAGAAAAGAAACGATTGAAAGAATCTTTGGAACAGCCAAAGAGAATCATGGTTTTCGTTATACACAGATGTATGGAAAGGCGCGAATGGCAATGAAAGTCGCGCTTACCTTTGCGTGCATGAATTTAAAGAAACTTGCAAAAATTAGGAACGAATGGGGATTACAAATGGCCTAGGATAAGGCTGTTTTCGCTCATTTTGAATAAATCATTAAAGAATAAAAGAAAAACGCACCGAGAAACGACGTTTCTCGATGCAGCTTTGTCTACAGTCTGAATGGAGTGCCGACTGGCACTCCATTTTCTTTTTGTTTTTACAAATTTTAGTTTGCTTCACGAATTAATTTTCTAATTGGTAATACAGATGATGGTGCTACAGAAAGCTCATCTAAGCCCATTTCCAAAAATTTCTGTGTTAATTCCTGATCAGCTCCCAATTCTCCACAAATACCTACCCAAGCACCATGTGCATGGCCTGCTTTTACTGTCATCTCAATCATACGAAGAACAGCTGGATGATGCGCATCATAGAACAAATCTAATTTTTCGTTCTGTCTATCAATTGCAAGTGTGTACTGTGTTAAGTCATTTGTTCCGATACTAAAGAAGTCTACTAACTGAGCCAATTCTTCCGCCATCATAACTGAAGCTGGTGTTTCAATCATAATACCTTGTTCTGGCATCTTATATTCGATACCTTCTGCTTTTAATTCAGCCTCTACCTCTGCTACTACCTCTTTGATTTTTTCTACTTCCCATGGAGAAATAATCATTGGATACATAACGGAAAGATTTCCATAAACTGCTGCACGAAGCAATGCACGAATCTGTGTCTTAAATACTTCTGGCTGAGTTAAACAAATACGAATCGCGCGATAACCAAGAGCTGGATTTTCTTCTTTATCTAAATCAAGAGAATCTGCCTGTTTATCTGCACCGATATCTAATGTACGAATAATAACTTTTTTATCTCCCATTGCAGTAAGTACTTTTTTATAAGCTTCAAACTGCTCATCTTCCGTAGGAAGATCTGGTCTGCCGAGATATAAGAATTCACTACGGAATAAACCAATACCTTCTGCATCATTTTCTAATACATAAGATAC
>JAZQMU010000192.1:0-5489 GCA_045543595.1 Faecalimonas sp. | reverse complement strand
CTGGGAATGTCACTGTGGAAAATACAAAAAGATTCGTTACAAAGGTGTAGTTTGTGACAGATGTGGTGTTGAAATCACAAAAGCAAGTGTAAGACGTGAGCGTATGGGGCATATTGCCCTTGCGGCTCCTGTTTCACATATCTGGTACTTCAAGGGAATCCCTAGCCGTATGGGATTAATCCTTGACTTATCACCAAGAACATTGGAAAAAGTATTATACTTTGCATCTTATATCGTATTAGATAAAGGTGAAACAAACTTACAATACAAACAAGTATTGTCAGAACAAGAATATCAAGAAGCAAGAGAAGCTTGGGGAAGTTCATTCCGTGTAGGTATGGGTGCTGAAGCAATCCAAGAACTTTTAAGAGCAATTGATCTTGAAAAAGAATATGAAGAATTACAAGCAGGATTAAACGGTGCTACAGGACAAAAACGTGCAAGAATCGTAAAACGTCTTGAAGTAGTGGAAGCATTCAGAGGTTCAGGAAATAAACCAGAATGGATGATCATGAATGTAATCCCAGTAATTCCACCAGATTTACGTCCAATGGTTCAATTAGACGGTGGACGTTTCGCAACATCAGACTTAAACGATTTATATAGAAGAATTATCAACAGAAATAACCGTTTAAGAAGATTACTTGAATTAGGCGCTCCAGACATTATCGTTCGTAATGAAAAGAGAATGCTTCAGGAAGCTGTAGACGCACTTATCGACAATGGTCGTCGTGGTCGTCCAGTAACAGGTCCTGGTAACAGAGCATTAAAATCATTATCAGATATGTTAAAAGGTAAATCAGGACGTTTCCGTCAAAACTTACTTGGTAAACGTGTTGACTACTCAGGACGTTCTGTAATCGTAGTAGGACCAGAACTTAAGATTTATCAATGTGGTCTTCCAAAAGAAATGGCTATCGAATTATTCAAGCCATTCGTTATGAAAGAGTTAGTAGCTAACGGTACAGCTCACAATATCAAAAATGCTAAGAAAATGGTAGAAAGACTTCAACCAGAAGTATGGGACGTATTGGAAGAAGTAATTAAAGAACATCCAGTTATGTTAAACCGTGCCCCTACACTTCACAGACTTGGTATTCAAGCATTTGAACCAATCCTTGTAGAAGGTAAGGCTATCAAGCTTCATCCACTCGTATGGACAGCTTACAACGCCGACTTCGACGGTGACCAAATGGCTGTCCATCTTCCACTTTCAGTAGAAGCTCAAGCAGAATGCCGTTTCTTACTCCTTTCGCCAAACAACTTGCTCAAACCATCAGACGGTGGTCCTGTAGCAGTTCCTTCACAGGATATGGTTCTTGGTATCTACTATTTAACACAAGAAAGACCAGGTGTTAAGGGCGAAGGCAAGTTCTTCAAGAACTTAAACGAAGCAATCTTAGCTTACGAAAATGGTGTAATCACATTGCACTCACGCATCACAGTTCGTGTTACTAAGACAGTAAACGGTGAAGTGATGAGCGGAAATGTTTCATCTACATTAGGACGTTTCTTGTTCAACGAAATCATTCCTCAAGATTTAGGTTTCGTAGACAGAAGCATTCCAGGAAATGAATTATTATTAGAAGTTGATTTCCTTGTAGGTAAAAAACAAAACAAGAAGATTCTTGAAAAAGTAATCAATACACACGGTGCTACAGTTACAGCTGAAGTATTAGATAAGATCAAAGCAACAGGATACAAATATTCAACAAGAGCTGCGATGACAGTATCTATTTCAGAAATGACAGTGCCACCACAAAAACCACAAATGCTTGAAGAAGCACAAGCAACTGTAGATAAGATTACAAAGAACTTCAAACGTGGTCTCATCACAGAAGAAGAACGTTACAAAGAAGTTATCGAAACATGGAAAAACACTGATGATGCACTTACAAAAGCCCTCTTAGATGGACTTGATAAGTACAACAACATCTTCATGATGGCTGACTCAGGTGCCCGTGGTTCTGATAAACAGATCAAACAGCTTGCAGGTATGCGTGGTCTTATGGCCGATACAACAGGTCGTACAATCGAGTTGCCAATCAAGTCAAACTTCCGTGAAGGTCTTGACGTACTCGAATACTTCATGTCAGCCCATGGTGCTCGTAAAGGTCTTTCCGATACAGCTCTTCGTACAGCCGACTCTGGATACTTAACAAGACGTCTCGTTGACGTTTCTCAACAATTAAGTATTCGTGAAATCGATTGTGTGGAAAAAGGTGCTGAAATTCCAGGTATGTATGTAAAAGCATTCATGGATGGAAAAGAAGAAATTGAAAGCTTACAAGAACGTATTACAGGACGTTACGTTTGCGAAACAATTTACGATAAAGATGGAAATATCATCGTAAAAGCAAACCACATGGTAACACCAAAACGTGCTGAAAACGTTATGAAATATGGTGTTAACAAGGATGGCGGTCCAATCACAGAAGTGAAGATCCGTACAATTCTCACATGTAAGTCACACACAGGTGTATGTGCTAAATGTTACGGCGCTAACATGGCAACTGGAGAACCAGTTCAAGTTGGTGAAGCAGTAGGTATCATCGCTGCTCAATCAATCGGTGAACCTGGTACACAGCTTACTATGAGAACATTCCATACTGGTGGGGTAGCCGGTGGAGATATCACACAAGGTCTTCCTCGTGTCGAAGAACTTTTCGAAGCAAGAAAACCAAAAGGACTTGCTATCATCACAGAGTTCGGCGGCGTAGCTACAATCAGTGATACTAAGAAGAAACGTGAAATCATCGTAACTAACAATGAAACAGGCGAATCAAAAGCATACTTAATCCCTTATGGATCAAGAATTAAGATTCAAGATGGTGATGTGTTAGAAGCAGGTGATGAACTTACAAGCGGTAGTGTTAACCCACACGATATCTTAAAGATCAAAGGTTTACGTGCTGTACAAGATTACATGATCCAGGAAGTACAACGTGTTTACCGTCTCCAAGGTGTAGAAATCAACGACAAGCATATCGAAGTTATCGTTCGTCAAATGCTTAAGAAGATCCGCATCGAAGAAAAGGGCGATTCAGAATTCTTACCAGGAACAATGGCTGACATTCTTGAATTTGAAGATGTAAACGAAAAATTAATTGCAGAAGGAAAAGAACCAGCAGTTGGTGAACCGGTAATGCTCGGTATTACAAAAGCTTCACTTGCTACAGCTTCATTCCTTTCAGCAGCTTCATTCCAGGAAACAACAAAAGTTCTTACAGAAGCAGCTATCCAAGGTAAAGTTGACCCACTTATCGGTCTGAAAGAAAACGTTATCATCGGTAAACTTATTCCAGTTGGTACTGGTATGAGAAAATATCGTGATGTTAAGCTTGACACAGAATGTCAAAAAGAAGAAATCGCTGAAGAAACAGCTCCTGAAGCAGTAGTTGCTGAAGAAATTGTTGAAGAAGTGATTTTAGAAGACGAAGAAGTAGTTATTGAAGAATAATGAATATAGAAAAAGCAGGTCGCAAATGCGATCTGCTTTTTGGTTTAATAAACGCCAAGCACTTTCAAGGCTAATAAGATAAGTACAAATATAATACTTGGTTTTACGATTTTGGCTCCATTTTTCATAACGAGCCCAGCTCCGATATATCCGCCAACCATGTTGCAGGCTGCGGCTGCAAGGCCGACTGTTAAGATTACTTCACCATTTAATAGGAAGATAATGAGCGAAGTAATGTTAGATGTCAGGTTGATGATCTTTGCCTGACCGTTTGCTGTTTTAATACTGAGTTTTGCAAAGATAGTAAATGCGATGATCAAAAATGTTCCTGTTCCAGGTCCATAAAATCCGTCATACATTCCGATAACAAGTGCAGACACGGTTGCTGTTATGTATGTTTTTTTGTCCAATGTTACTACGTCGCTTCCTCCATCATGGAACAGCTTCTTATTTAAAACTAAGAATGCACAGACAGGAAGGATGGCTACCATAATATAAAGCATAATGCTTTCGTCTACAAGTAACGAAAGGTTTGCGCCGATACTTGAACCTATGATGGCAGCAATTACAGCAGGAATTGCAAGCTTAAAGTTAACCAAACCATTTTTGATAAAGCGGATGGTAGCGAGCGTCGTGCCACAAGTGGAAGACATCTTATTGGTAGCAACTGCCGCATGAGGTGGAAGCCCTGCGATCAAGTATGCTGGCAGAGAAATCAATCCGCCGCCACCTCCAATGGCATCGATAAGTCCTGCGAGAAATAAAAATGGGCAGACAATGAGAAATGTCTGAAATGTGATTTCCATAATATATGCTCCTAAAAATATTTGATTCTAATTCCTTAGGTATTATAGGTCTGTGACTTGCAGAAGTCAAGAAGTTGTACTAAAATGGTACAATAGACATTGATGAAAAAGGGAGACGGTGTTATGAGTATTACAAGAGAACAAGCACACGATATTTTAATGAAATATATGAAAGGTGAAGCGTATATCCAACACTCATATGCAGTAGAAGCAATCATGAAAGGTCTTGCTAAGAGACTTGCTCCAGATGAAGTGGAATATTGGGGAATTGTAGGTCTTCTTCATGATCTTGATGAAGAACAATGTGATTGGAAAAACCATCCAGAAGTACACGGACCAACATCTGTAGAAATCTTGAAAAAAGAAGGCGTGGAAGATAAAGTGCTTCACGATGCGATCTGTGCGCATAATCCAAAGTGTGGTGTAAAAGCAAAGACAACATTACAATATGCAGTTCTTGCAGCTGATCCAATGAGTGGATTTGTAAAAGCGGTTGCACAGATTTATCCAGATAAGAAGATTGCAAGTGTAAAACATAAGTCGGTTATGAAAAGATTCAATGAAGCAAGATTTGCTGCTGGAGCAAACAGAGATTACATGGAATCGATCGAATTCACAAAACTTAGATTAGAAGATCTTGTGACAGTGGCACTTGAAGAAATGGGTGCTATTGCAGATGTTTTAGGACTCTAACATGATGAGAAGGAATCAAGGGAAATAAAGTGGCTATTTTCCTTGATTTTTTTGTATTTTTGTGGAAACAATGCTTGACTTTTATATAGAAACATACTAAAATAATCAAGCGTGCATAGGAATGCATTATTTTTGTGCGCGTAAATAACTATAAAGTTTAACAAAGCAACCAACAGTATTCATAGGAGGTGAAAAGAATGCCAACATTTAACCAGTTAGTAAGAAAAGGACGTCAAACAGCTGAAAAGAAATCTACAGCTCCAGCTCTTCAAAAAGGTTACAACTCTTTAAGAAAGAGAGCTACTAATGCATCAGCACCACAAAAGAGAGGTGTATGTACAGCAGTTAAGACAGCAACACCTAAGAAACCTAACTCAGCTCTTAGAAAGATCGCCAGAGTTCGTCTTTCAAACGGTATCGAAGTAACAAGTTACATCCCAGGTGAAGGACACAACCTTCAAGAACATAGCGTTGTTCTTATCCGTGGTGGTAGAGTAAAAGACTTACCAGGTACAAGATATCACATCGTT
>JAZQMU010000191.1:0-18689 GCA_045543595.1 Faecalimonas sp. | reverse complement strand
TACGATCCGACTTTAATGTCGCGTGAACCTTGTCGTTAATCTGATTCATATTACGGCGAATCTGACGAAGGTTACTGCTTGCATCGTCGCTAAATTCATCTTCATCAATAATACAACGGCGGATTTCTGTCGAAAGTGGTGTAAGAGGAGATAGTTGTTCGAAGTAACCGTCTAGACAGTCAGCAAGTTCTTCTACAGTATCATGTCTTCCGTAGGATTTTGCACGGTTAGCCACTTCACAGAGCTTGCAAATGCGAAGAAGTTCTGCACTGCTAAGAGCACCGCCTACTTCCAGACGCATCATGGAATCTTCCACAGAATAACAGCCGCTAAAAGAAAGCCGTCCTTTTTTTACAAGTCTTGTAAAGGCGGCTGCCGTTTGTTCTTCTGCTATATTGATTTCTTCAAGATCCGTCATTGGACGAAGCTCCTGACAGCGTCGTTTTCCGCTTTCAGATGAAGCCTCATTTACAAGAAGATTGATTATCTTATCGTATTCTAATTTTAATAAAGTTTTTTGATTCATTTTCATCACCTACTATACATTTTACCCTATTTAAGTTGCAAAGAAAAGTATAATTATTGTATACTGATAAAAGGATTATGATAAAAGGAGAAGTGCGCGTATGGATACAGGACATGGACCAGAAGAACACAAAGAAGATTATTCTTTTATGCAAGAGACGTTCAAAGATGAGCAGTTGAATCCCAAGAAGATTATTATCAAGACATGCAAATGGATCACACTTGGCGTGTTATTTGGTGCGGCTGCCTGCATTACATTTTTTGCACTGAGACCTTGGGCTGAGGAGACTTTTGAAGAAGAGCCGAATCAAGTGGAAATCCAGCAAAATGATAATGAATTAGAGCAAAATGAAGTGGAGCAGCCTCAAGATCAAGAGCCGGACACTCCGGATGTTCAGCAACCAGAAAAAGAAGACGAATTGACGATCAAAGATTATTTTGTGTTGTCAAATGAGTTGAAAAAAGTTGTGTTGGACGTACAAAAGAGTGTCGTGAAGGTTACGGGAATTGTAGAGAGTGCAGACTGGACTTCGGGAGCAGACAGTGTCCTTGGAACAACATCGGGTCTCATCGTTGCAGACAATGATAGAGAATTGTTGATCGTGGCAAAATATTCTACACTCAAAGATACGAATATGTTCCATATAGAATTTGTGGATGGAAGCACTCATCCAGCAACTTTAAAGCAGAAAGACAAAACCCTTGATATGGCAGTATTTTGTGTGTCAAAAGAGGATATTACTGAAGAAACAAGCGAACAAATCGCCATTGCAAAAATTGGTAATTCGAAGAGGCTTGCGCAAGGGAATACACTGATCGCAGTTGGTCAGCCATTTGGGTTTGAAAATGGAGTGGGTTATGGAATCGTAAGTTCCCTGGATGAAAAAGTAATTCGAGCGGATGGCGAATATGATCTTATTACCACTGATATGAATTATAATGCAGATGGCAACGGTTACCTTGTTGATATTAATGGTTATCTTGTGGGATGCATTGCATCAGGTGCGGTCAATGACTCCAGTGTTATGGTAGCATACGGAATTGACGATATTACAAAAGTAATCGAGATGATGTCTAATGGAAAACAGATTCCATATGCAGGGATTGTTGGAACAATCGTAACAGAAGAAACTTCTGAACTGTATGACATACCGAAGGGTCTTTACGTGACAGACGTGGAATCAGATTCGCCAGCTATGAAGGCCGGTATCCAAAACGGAGACGTTATCACAAAAATTGGTGATACAGAAATAGAATCCCTCGATATTTACCACGATGCTCTTTATAAATTGGAGCCAGGTAATATGTTGAAATTCATGGGTCAACGATATGGTACAGAAGAGTATGTAGCCATGGACTTTACTGTGACAATCGGAATTAAAGAATAGAAAGAGGAATAGAATGAGATTTATTAATACATTACGAGAAGGCGACATTATTAGATCAATCTATTTATGTAAAAATAAACGTTCTGCAGAAACAAGAAATGGGAAACCATATGATAATCTTACTTTGCAGGATAAGACAGGTACTTTAGATGGAAAAGTATGGGATCCAAATTCGGGCGGAATCGCAGATTATGACGAGATGGATTTCATCGAAGTGTTTGGAGAAGTTGTAAGCTACAATAACAATTTGCAATTAAACATCAAACAACTTCGTAAACCATATGAAGACGAGTACAATGCAGCAGACTACATGCCAACTAGTGAAAAGGGCGTAGATGTTATGTACAATGATCTTCTTTCTTATGTGAAGAAGATTGAAAATAAATATTTGCGTCAATTGGCAGAATATTATTTTGTAAATGATGAAGCGTTTATCAAGTCTTTTAAAGGACATTCGGCAGCAAAGAGCGTGCATCACAGTTTTGCAGGAGGACTTTTAGAACATACTCTCAGCATTTTGAAAATGTGTGAATACTATGTGAGTGCATATCCGCTTCTCAGCAAGGATTTGCTTTTTGCGGCAGCGCTTTTCCATGATATTGGAAAGACAAAAGAATTGTCTTCATTCCCAGAAAATGACTACACAGATGACGGTCAATTGATCGGTCATATTGTGATGGGCGTGGAAATGATCAGCGATGGCGTGCGCGCAATCGAGGGATTCCCTGCAAAGATTGCGAGTGAACTGAAGCACTGCGTAATTGCGCATCATGGAGAATTGGAATATGGTTCACCTAAGAAACCAGCACTTCCAGAGGCAGTTGCCCTTCATTATGCGGATGCGACAGATGCAAAATTGCAGACATTGACAGAGATTTTCAAAGATAAAGAAGGAACAGATTGGCTCGGTTTCAATCGTTTGTTTGATTCAAACCTTAGAAAGAGCAGTGTGTAAATTATGAAGAAGAATGATACGACGATAGTAAAAATAGAAGATATCGGCGTGAGCGGAGAGGGTATTGGCAAAGTAGAGGGCTATACCCTTTTTGTGAAGGATGCCGTAATTGGTGACACGGTAGAGGCTGTGATCACAAAACCGAAAAAGAATTATGGTTATGCGAAGATGTTGAAAGTTTTGGAAGCTTCTCCATATCGTGTGGAAAAGAAGTGTCCTGTTGCACGTCAGTGTGGAGGGTGTCAGATTCAGGAACTTTCTTACGAAGCCCAGCTTGACTTCAAAAACAAGAAAGTACGTGGTAATTTGGAACGTATCGGCGGATTTGATCCAGCAGTTTTAGATAACGTAATGGAACCAATCTGCGGAATGGAAGAGCCGTTTTACTACAGAAATAAGGCGCAATTTCCAATCGGTACAGACAAGAATGGAAATATCGTTACTGGATTTTACGCAGGAAGAACTCATGCGATCATTCCAAATACGGAGTGTGCACTTGGCGTGCCTGTAAATAAAGAGATTCTGGAATGTATTCTTGCTTTTATGAATGAAAATGGTGTGACTGCTTACAACGAAGAAACTCAGAGGGGGCTTGTCCGTCATGTACTTATCCGTTATGGATTCAAGACTGGGGAAATCATGGTTTGTCTTGTGATCAATGGGGATAAACTTCCAAAATCAGAAAAACTTGTGGATAAGTTGATCCAGATTTCTGGAATGACAAGCATTACTTACAGTGTGAATAAAGAGAATACGAATGTTATCATGGGTAAAGAAATTGGTGTTCTCTGGGGACAAGGTTACATTACAGATTATATTGGAGATGTTAAGTATCAGATTTCACCACTTTCTTTCTTTCAGGTGAATCCTGTGCAGACAGAGAAGTTATATGGCCTTGCGCTTGAATATGCAGATTTGAAGGGTGAAGAAACGGTGTGGGATCTTTACTGTGGAATTGGAACAATTTCTCTATTCCTTGCACAGAAAGCAAAGAAAGTATATGGGGTTGAGATTATTTCGCAAGCTATTGATGATGCGAAAAATAATGCGAGACTTAACGGTTTTGACAATGCAGAGTTCTTCGTAGGGAAGGCCGAAGAAGTGCTGCCAGAACAATATGAAGTGAATCATGTGTATGCAGATGTGATCGTGGTGGATCCACCTCGAAAGGGCTGCGATGAGACACTTTTAAGAACGATGGTTCATATGAAACCAGAGAGAATTGTCTATGTGAGCTGTGATAGCGCCACATTGGCGAGAGATCTTAAGTATCTGTGCGAGCATGGATATGAACTTAAGAAAGTGAGACCTGTGGATCAGTTTCCACATACGGTGCATGTGGAGAGTGTAGTACAATTGGTGCGTAAGGGTTAATCATTATGGAGTTTACGGTGCGAGGGGTCCGTATTGGACCTGCGCACCGTAGTTTGTCTTGGGAGTTCCAGCTCTTCTGAGGCTTGTTTTTCTAATTTACGTTCTAATTTACTGTACATAAGTTGATTGGTGACAATGTGCAGTAGTCTATTTTTTCGATATACTGCACAGAGTGCGAATTTGTGAATTTGTGCAGTGGTCAATGTTGAGGGTATACTGCACAGATAGTGCTATTATATAGCAGTGCAGTAACTTGTCTTTTTTCTTTATACTGCATAGGTTAATAGGTGAAAAAATGATGCAGTAATCTCTTAAAATTCTCAAAAACAATTCAAAATTATTACTGTGTGGATAGAAAAATATGTATTTTGTGCAGTATGGTTAATTTTTGAGCTACTGTGCTAGGTTACAAAAGTAAATATCATGCAGTAATGTCTAAAAATAACATATCTAGGAGGCATATCAAAATGAATCAAATCAAGAAAGTAAAAGAAATATTATCAAGTGAATTAGCACAAATTAGGAAGTTGAAAAAGATTGTAGAGAAATCTATGAAGAAAATGCCAGAGGGTTCTCTGGTAATATCAAAATCCAATGGAGTAATTCAGTTTTTTCATAAAACGGAAAAGACGCAGAAAAAAGGAAAGTACATAAAAAAGAGTGAGAAGAAGTTTATAACAGCACTTGCTCAGAAAGATTATGACCAAGCTTTGCATAATGAATTGACAAGACAGGAAGGTCAATTGGAAAAAGCATTGAAGGCTTTGCCAGAAAGAGAGATAATAAATGTTTTTAATAAACTCACAGAAACAAGAAAGGAACTTGTCAATCCCCATATTATATCGGATGAGGAGTATGTGAATCAATGGCTGAGTAAGGAATATGAGGGGAATGATTTTTGGGATGAATATAAGAAATTTAAGACGGAACGGGGAGAATTAGTGCGATCTAAATCTGAAAAGATAATCGCAGATAAGTTGTATAAAATGGGAATTCCATATAAGTATGAGTGTCCGTTACGGACAAAGAAAATGGGAACAATATATCCGGATTTTACGATATTAATTGTTTCGTCTAGGCAAGAAGTATATTTGGAACATTTTGGACTGATGGATGTGCCGGAATATTGTGAAAAGACGTTACTGAGAATACAGAGCTTGGCGAAAGAGGGGATTGTATTCGGAAAAAATCTGTTTGCGACGTTCGAATCATCGACTGTACCATTAGATGTAGGTATATTAGAGTTCTTAAAGTGGTTATGATACAATGATCAAAAAGAATTGGAGGATAGAAAATGGGATTTCGTACATTGGAAATTAGTCATGCTGCCGAAATACACATTAAGGAAGGAAAATTAGAAATCAGTCCAGAGTACTATCTATAATGGGATTAAATGTAGCACAAAATGGGAAAATGTAAAGCCTTGATGATAGCAAGTAGTAGAGAGTAGGTGAATTTTTTATGTTAGATATGGCTTGTTTACTTGTGTTGTGAGAGCATGGTTGTAAACTTTATTCTAGGTACATTATATATAAACACATAAGTTGTCGAAAACTGACACGAAAAAATAAAGAAAAATGAAAATCAGCAGATTGCTTGAAAAAGTAGAAGAAAATTGAGTAAAGATTGATAATAGAATATTGATGGCTGGAAGTGATATAATTTTTTAGAGGTGATACAAATGAAAATAATTTTAGATTATCTTGGAAAAGATTATTCCCAAACAATAATACTAATAGTAACCGTCATAGCAACTGTTTTGATTTATTTCTTTCAAAAATGGGCTGAAAGAAGAAATGCTGCGAGATCCATAATTATACAAATCGATATTATGGATGGTAGAGTAGAGTTGTTGTCAAGATGTATAAATTATGATGCAACAACTTTTGATGGTAACAAGTTTTGGCAATCAGAAGATATTACAGAGGATTATGAATGGAATAGGTATAGGCAACTGTTCGTGAAGAAATTGAATTATAATGAGATAGTTGCAATAAATCAATATTTTGATAATCTTGCTTTGATTGCCAGACAACAAAAAGAAGTCAAAAGGATGATAATAGATTGTATGAAAAAAAGTCAACCAGGCGCTGAGCTAACAATTAATGTCCCATCACTTTTATTTCAAACCATTTTGTCTCAAAAAGAAAGAGTTGTGGCTGGGAGGGCAACATTACCATATGAAAAACTAAAAAATATAGCAAAAATGCAATAGCCAAAAACCAACCATCAATGTTTGATGATTGGTTAAGACTAAAGACAAACTTAAAGGATGCTTTACTTTATCTTGAAATTATATTTTATAAAAACAGCTGTATATTCGCGATAGATTTTTTAAACTTCAGTGTAGCATAAAGAAAGGTATAATTTAGAAGAGTAAAATTATGAACAAAAGAGAAAACGTAAAACGGAGGAAAAATGTGTTTTAATATTAAAATTCATAACAAAAAGATTAATTACGCAGTAGATTACAAAAAATTGAAAGAGCAAGTTGAGAAATGTATTAAAGAGGATGACGAATTCTTACAAAATGCAAAAATGGAATGTAGACGAATAAATAATTGTGGTCATATAGATTTTAATGTAAGTGTAAGTGCGTTGTTGTTGTCTATTGGTTCAATGGTAATATCGATATATAAACCTGAAGCGGCGATGTTACCAAATGTATTACCATATATGTTTTGTGGTGTAATATTGCTTGTTATGTTTTTTTCAATAAACATGCAATTTAAAAGACAAGGGGTTGAAAAAATTATGTTTGTTATAGAGGAAATAGAGAAAAACAAAACAATTCCACGGATAACAATAATCGAAAGAAAAAAGTAACGAAGGAGATGACGGATGTCGTCTCTTTTTTTGTGAGTAGGACCATTTGCTCAGTCTAGCATAGCAGGCGTTTCATCACCGATTCGTCCCAGGTGTAAGTCCGTGAAGGTTCATCGATAAAAAATCTTTTCGCTTAATAGCAAATAACCATCGGCATATCGTGCACCATATGGTGTTATAATATCAGGAGGAGAGATAAGATGGGAAAACCAAACCATAAATCGTAGAGACAAGAAAATACGAAGCAAAAGTAGGTTGGGTATCAAATTCCTACAAATTAAAAAAAGAAGTTGTTGAAGAGTCAGCATCATTTTGTAAAAAAGCAAGAGTGAGTGTAGTAGGATAACTAAAAAAATGATGAAACAATTCAATGAAGAGATGAAGACATTCGAATGAGGTGTTTTTTCTTGTATGTAAAAATGTAGGTGATTAATTGGTAAGAGAGTTTTCTAAAGGATTCTACAAATCTAAAACATGGCAAAGATGTCGAAGCGATTATGCAAAGAGTGTTGGCTATTTATGTGAAGACTGCTTGAGACGTGGAATATATAAACCTGACGAGATAGTTCAGTACAAGATAGAACTAAAAACTGATAACATTGGCAACACTTCTATCGCATTTGATTGGAGTAACCTAGAACTTGCATACCGAGACTGTCATGAAAAGAAACCTGAAAATCAAAAATGATACAAGGTAGACGAGTTAGGAAGTGTTGAGTTGAGCGATATGCCCCAAATAGTGTATCGTACAACTCATGTTTTCTGATATAATATCTTTAGAGATGATATTATATCAGAAAAGGGACAGCGTGTTTAAAGAAGAAAATTTAAACTTACTATAAATGGGATGTTAAACTTGAGTTTGAGGAAGGTGTATTTTGTAGAAAAAATGGTAACTCTAAAGTGGATTACGACGATAAAAAGGCAATTCTGTTTTTAATATTACAAATTCAAAGTAAGAAATTTTGGAGAAGGTAATCGTGCAAGAACTAATGCATCTCAAAATAAAGGATTGTTATCACAAATTGATGACAATAGGGGGCGCGTTCTTCGGGAGATGTTATAAGAAAAAACATTTAATGAATTGTATGACGTTATGAAAAACTTGGAGTAACATCTTGACTGTAAAGTGACTTTATACTGTATATTCTAAGCAGAAGGAGGGAGAGTCTATGACAATCAAAGAAATAGAACAACTTGTTGGAATGACTCGTGCGAATATCCGGTTCTATGAATCAGAAAGGTTACTTGAACCAGCTCGAAATAAAAACGGATATCGTGAATATACAGAAAAAGAAGTAGATGTCTTAATGAAAATTAAACTTCTTCGTAATTTACAGATTTCTTTAGAAGAAATAAAAAGATTACATTGTGGGGAGCATGAATTAGATTTAACCCTAAGAGAACATTTAGAATACCTAAATATCAGATCAACCGAAATTGAGCAATCGAAAATAATCTGTGAGGAGATACAGAAAGAAGGAGTGAGTTACCAAAAATTGGATGATCAGAAGTATCTTCCTTTATTAAAAGCTCAAGGATATAACTATGAATTGAAATCTGATGTGGTTAATCCGATACCGATGCCCGCCAGAAGATTCTTTGCGAGAATGTTTGATTATCATTTGTATCAGTGTCTTTTTTACATATTCCTTGCCGTAGTATGTAACAAAAATGTTACAATGCTGAATTCTGCAGAATCGTTTTTCTATACGTTTATTCTACTTGTAATGATGCTTATCTTTGAATCAGTATTGCTATCTGTCTGGGGAACAACTCTTGGAAAATGGATATTGGGAATTACAGTATTAGATACCAGCGAGAATAGATTGTCTTTTTCAGATTCTGCATATCGAACTGTAAAAGTTATGTGGTATGGTATGGGATTAAATATTCCAATCTACAATATTGTTCGTGGCATAAAGAGTTATACAACTTGTTCTAACAATCAGGTTTTGCCATGGGATGAGGATATCATCTTGGAGCGAAAAGATAGAAAGATAGGACGCGTATTTGCTTATATGGCAGCAGTTATCGTAATGTCGATGGTACTTGTCTTGGCAGTGAATTATGCAGAAATGCCGAAGAATCGTGGAGACATTACAATCGAAGAGTTTCAAGAAAATTATGACGAATATGTAGAGTATAACAAATTGACGGTTGATAAATTTGAGAAAGAAAACACGTATAATTCAGTCATAGATCTTCAAATAGAAATGACGGAGCGACCAGTGTTTTCATTTGAAGAAGAAAATGGATT
The DNA here is from genome assembly GCA_045543595.1 of Faecalimonas sp. GTDB lineage: Bacteria > Bacillota > Clostridia > Lachnospirales > Lachnospiraceae > Faecalimonas. The sequence continues at coordinate 9,361 of JAZQMU010000191.1, read as the reverse complement.
TCTGAAAGCAGTGAAGTTGGAATTATATGTGGAAAATTCCAAATTGATGGTTTCTTCGTACCAGGATGAGATGATACTGTCAGTTTTGTCATTTGCACATGCAAAGGATGACAGATTCTTGCCATCGGAGGAACTTAAAGAGATTGTGACATTTATCAGCGAACATTCTTTTGAAGATTTTGAGTTTGAAACAGATTAGTTTGTGATCGAGTGCGAGATTGAGTCGGAGGGATATCAAGATGCACAAGGATTCTGGTTTGCGAGTCCGGATGAGGAGCAATCAGTCTACTCATTTGTATTTGAGATTATTGAAAAGAAATAAGGAGAGTGGAATCACATCGTTCCACTCTCCTTTTCTATTACATATCTTTTGCTTTCTCTTCACAGACTTTCATCGCTTCAATAATAGCACTTCTAAATCCCAATGCCTCCAGAGTGCGAACAGATTCAATCGTCGTTCCTGCTGGTGAGCAAACCATATCTTTCAAAGCACCTGGGTGCATGCCTGTTTCCAAAACCATCTTTGCAGAACCAAGTACCGCCTGAGCAGCGAACTGGTAAGCTTGTGCCCTTGGCATACCGCCAGAAACTGCAGCATCAGCCATTGCTTCGATCATCATATATACGTAAGCTGGAGAACTTCCGCTTGTGGATACAACGACATCCATTAAGCGTTCTGGAACGATTTCCACGCGTCCGAAGCTTTCTAGGATTGTTTTAACGTAAGTGATTTCTTCTTCGCTCAAAAACTCATTAGGAACGGCTGCGGTCATACCAGCACCGACCATGGCAGGAGTGTTAGGCATTGTACGTACAATTTTCACATCTTTGCCAAATTGTTCTTGCAACCATGCAAGAGTTTTGCCAGGAGCAATCGTAATGATTATCTGTTCGTCTCGGATTACATCCCTGATTTCTGCAATCACATCAGCGTAAAACTGGGGCTTTACAGATAAGATAATCACTTCAGCTTGTGTGGCAACTTCCAAGTTGGATTCTGTTACATTGATTCCAAATTGAGATTTTACCTTTTCTCTTCCAGGGGCAAATATATCGGCACCGATAATTTCATTTGCAGAGAAGATATTATTTTTGATTACTCCGCCCATGATGGCAGAGGCCATATTTCCTGTTCCAATAAATCCTAATTTCATGAGTCATACCTTCTTTCTTTATAGATTAAAGATAACAAAAAAAAGTGACCATGACAAGAAAAATGCCATGGCCACCGAAAGTTATTTTTTGAGTCCGCTAAAATATTCTTTTGTCAACTTGATAACAATAGGACTTAATAATGCAAGAGCAATTAAGTTAGGAATTGCCATAAGTCCATTCAATGTATCCGCAATATCCCATGCAAGTTTAAGTTCTACAGTACCTGCTATACAAGCAAATAAGCAGAAGATCACTTGATATACTTTTGATGCTTTATATCCCAAAAGATATTCTACACAACGTGTTCCGTATAATGCCCAAGCGAGAACTGTAGACATGGCAAAAAGTGTAAGACAAACTGCAACAGCAGCGCCAGGAATTCCTTGACCAAATACAGATTCAAAGCCCATGATTGTAAGGTTTGCACCGATATCGTTGCCGTATTCAATATTTTGTACACCAACACCGAGTAAAACAACGAGTGCTGTCATTGTACAAACAACGATTGTATCCATGAATACTTCAAATACACCGTAGATACCTTGTTTTACAGGGTGATCAACGTCTGCTGCAGCGTGAGCGATCGGAGCAGAACCAAGACCAGCTTCGTTAGAGAAAATACCACGACCTACCCCTTTTGTAATAGCAGTTTTGATACCAACACCTGCGAGACCACCAGCAACGGCTGAAGGATTGAATGCACCTTGTACGATAGCAGAAAGTGCTTCTGGAATACCTGAGATGTTACATCCGATTACGATCAAAGACGCAATAACATAAATAACTGCCATAATTGGTACTAAGAATGAGCATACATCTGCTAAACGTTGAATTCCGCCTAAGAGAATAAATGCACAAATTAAAGCACAAATAATTGAAATGAAAATTGCAATGATCGTCTTTTGTGAATCAGTTGTTGGAACAAAACCAGCAATAGCTGTATTGATTGTACTGGCAATTGTATTAATCTGTGTCATATTCCCAATACCAAATGAAGCTAATGCTCCGAATATTGTAAATAAGACAGCAAGCCATTTCCAATTCTTACCAAGACCGTTTGTTATGTAGTACATAGGTCCGCCAACCCAGTCCCCTTTTGAGTTGCGTTCACGGTATTTGATAGCTAATACTACTTCTGAGAATTTTGTGCACATCCCGAGAAGTGCAGAAATCCACATCCAGAAGATAGCACCAGGACCACCGATGGCGATAGCCCCAGACACACCGGCGATATTACCTGTACCGATAGAAGCGGCAAGTGCAGTACACATTGCTTTAAATGGAGCAACGGACCCCTCTTTCTTTTCTGTTTTTTCAAATGCTTTGCCGGCTGTATTCTTCATGATGTATAAGAAGTGACGGAATTGTGGGAAACCACAACGCACTGTTAAATATACACCAACGCCAAGAATAAGAACCATCATAGGAATACCCCATACAAAGCCGTTGATTGTTGAATTAATTTCAGCAATTTTGTTTATCATGACATCCTCCCTTTTAGTTTATAAAAAACTAACATAATAGCATCATTGTAAATGGTAATAATAGGATTTGCAAGCATTTTCTTTAATAATTTAGCGTGATAACGTCGAAAAGTATAGTTTGTCAATTTATAAATAATAAATGAAGCATATTTTGACAAGCGTTCTTGTGTTATTATATGTTTAATAGAGTAAAGGAGAACGAAAGATGAAAGTTGTAGTAGCAATTGACTCATTGAAAGGTAGCCTGTCTTCTCTTGAAGCAGGAGAAGCAATCAAAGAGGGCGTTTTAAAAGCAATGCCAAATGCGGAAGTTTGTGTCAGACCGCTTGCAGATGGTGGTGAAGGCACTGTGGAAGCACTTGCACTTGGTATGGGCGGAATGTTAGAAACAGTAAAAGTGACAGGTCCGTTAGGAGAAGTTGTGGATTGTGTTTATGGGATTCTTGAAGAAAGTAAAACTGCAATCATAGAAATGTCAGGAGCAGCTGGGATTACATTAGTTCCAGATGAACTTAGAAACCCGCTTCATACAACTACTTATGGGGTTGGAGAAGTGATTATAGATGCGATTCGCAAAGGGTGCCGTCATTTTATTGTAGGTATCGGTGGAAGCGCAACGAATGATGGCGGTATCGGTATGCTTCAGGCATTAGGTTTTGGAATGCTTGATAAAAATGGCACTCAAGTTCCATTTGGTGCGAAGGGTATCAAAGAAATCGTAAAAATCACAGATGAATATGTAATTCCAGAATTAAAAGATTGTACATTTCGTGTGGCGTGTGATGTAACAAATCCACTTTGCGGAGAATTCGGCTGCAGCGCAGTGTTTGGCCCACAAAAAGGTGCAGATCCAACTATGATCATGCAAATGGACAAATGGCTTGAAGCATATGCAGATCTTACTTCTGAAAAATATGTGAAAGCAAATGCGAAGTACCCAGGAACAGGTGCAGCTGGTGGATTAGGATTTGCATTCCTTGCATATACAAACGCTGTTTTGGAATCAGGTATCAAGATTATTTTGGAAGAAACAAAATTGGAAAGCTTTGTAGAAAATGCAGATATGGTTGTGACTGGGGAAGGAAGATTAGATGGTCAGACTGTGTTTGGGAAAGCTCCAATCGGCGTGGCAAATATTGCAAAGAAACATAACAAGCCAGTAATAGCCTTTGCAGGTTCAGTGACAGAAGATGCTGTTGCATGTAATGAACATGGCATCGATGCATTTTTCCCAATTCTCAGAAGAATTCAGACATTGCAGGAAGCAATGGAGCCAGCAAAAGCAAGAGACAATATGGTTACTACAGTAGAACAAGTATTTCGTTTAATCAACATAAAAGGCTTTCTTGGCTGATTGTAAATTGGGTTCCATTACTACGTTTTCTGTATTATAATGGGGATGAATATGAGAAAGAAAGAGGAGCATTTATGGAAAATCAAGAAAAAGTACATAAACGACGCGTACGATATTCGGGTACGCATCCTAGAAGTTATAAAGAAAAATATAAAGAACATAATCCTGAAAAATATGCGGATACCATTGCAAAAGTAATCCAAAAAGGAAGTACACCTGCAGGAATGCATATTTCTATCATGGTGCAGGAAATTATAGATTTTTTACAGATCAAACCGGGGCAGATCGGTTTGGACGCGACCCTCGGATATGGCGGACATACAAAAGCCATGCTACAATGTCTGAATGGACAAGGACATATCTACGGGCTTGATGTAGACCCGATTGAATCAGCAAAGACCAAGGAACGTTTAGAAAAACAAGGATTTGGTCCAGATATCCTTACTGTGCGATTGCAGAATTTTGCAGATATTGATCTTGTGACGAAAGAAACGGGACACAAATTTGATTTTATATTGGCTGACCTTGGAGTTTCATCTATGCAGATTGACAATCCGGACAGAGGATTCTCTTATAAAGTAGAAGGACCTTTGGATCTGCGAATGAATCCGCAAAAAGGCGATAGTGCGGCAGATAGATTGAAAGAAGTGAATTACGAAGAATTAGTGGGGATGTTAGTTGAAAATTCTGATGAACCATATGCAGAAGAAATCGCCCGCGTGGTGATGAATTGGAGAAAGCATGGGAAACCGATTGAAACAACAACACATTTCAAGGAAGCAATCGAAGAAGCGCTTAAGATAATTCCAGAAAAAGAACGCAAGGAAGCTGTGAAGAAGTCTTGCCAGAGATGTTTTCAGGCGCTTCGAATTGATGTGAACAGTGAGTTTGAAGTACTCTACGCATTTTTGGATAAACTCCCAGAAGTGCTCGCACCAAATGGTCGAGTTGCGATTTTGACGTTCCATTCAGGAGAAGATCGCTTAGTAAAACGCTCCTTCAAAGAACTACAAAGAGCAGGAATTTACAGTGAAGTTTCAAAAGATGTGATTCGTCCGTCAGCAGAAGAGTGTGTGAGAAATGGTCGAGCAAAATGCACAAAAATGCGCTGGGCAATTCGTGCAGAATAGATAGAAGGGAATACAACATGTCAGAAAAGAAACAGATTTGTTCTGTGGCTAAGAAATGTGGCGGCTGCCAGTATCAGGGCGTTGCCTATCAGGAACAATTGAAGAAAAAACAGAAAATGGAAGAAGATCTTTTTAAGAAATTCTGTAAGGTGGAACCGATTATCGGCATGAAGAATCCTTGCAACTATAGAAATAAAGTGCAGAGCGTATTTGGTCGTGACCGCAAAGGAAATATTGTTTCGGGGACCTATGAAGCGAATTCTCACCGAATTGTACCTGTAGAAGAGTGTATGATCGAGGATAAGAAAGCACAGGAAATTATCCGTACCGTGCGAAAGCTTCTTCCATCATTTAAGATAAAAACCTACAACGAAGACAGTGGCTATGGACTCCTCCGTCATGTGATGGTAAGACGAGGATTTAAAAGTGGGGAAATCATGGTAATCCTGGTTCTTGGAAGTCCAATCTTGCCATCAAAAAACAACTTTGTGAAGGCCCTTCGCAAGGAACATCCAGAAATTTCCACAGTGGTGTTAAATGTAAATGACAAGAAAACTAGCATGGTGCTCGGAGATAGAGAGATCAATCTTTACGGAAAAGGATTTATCCGCGATGAGCTTTGTGGATGTACATTTCGTATCTCGCCAAAATCTTTTTACCAAGTAAATCCAGTTCAGACAGAGATTCTTTATCAGACTGCCATTGATTATGCCGGACTCACAGGGAAAGAAACTGTGATCGACGCGTATTGTGGGATTGGAACCATCAGTTTGATCGCAGCGAAGCATGCGAAGAAAGTAATTGGCGTGGAACTTAATGGAGATGCCGTGAAAGACGCGAAGATCAATGCAAAGGAAAATAATATCTCAAATGCAGAGTTTTACAAAGGTGATGCAGGAGAGTTTATGGTAAAGATGGCAGAGAATGGTCAGAAGGCAGATGTGGTGTTTATGGATCCGCCAAGATCTGGAAGCGATGAAAAATTTATGTCATCGGTCGTAAAACTTAGCCCAAAACGTGTGGTCTATGTTTCGTGTGGACCAGATACACTGGAAAGAGATTTGAAGTATTTTAAGAAACATGGGTATGTTGCAAAGAAAATACAGCCAGTGGATATGTTTCCATTTACAGAGCATTGTGAGACAGTTGTGCTGTTATTAAAACAGTAAACCACAAGGAGAAGATTTTATATGAAAAAAGGTATTACAAGAAGAGAATTAGAAGTAACTGATTTGAATGAAATAAAGCGAATTTTAGATACCAGCAAGATTGTGCATGTTGCAATGGTAGATGATGGGAAACCTTATATGGTTCCTATGAATTATGGATACACATTAGAAAATGGGAAATTGACTTTTTATTTGCATGGTGCATTAAAAGGAAGAAAAATTGATGTGATGAAGAAAAATCCTGCTGTTTTTGTAGAAGTGGAATGTGACATTATGCCATTTGAAGGCGAAGTGGCATGTCAATACGGAATGGCATATGCTTCCCTCATGGGAGAAGGGACAGCGACAATTCTCGAAAATGTGGAAGAAAAAATGGAGGCGATGACAGTATTAATGAAGTCGCAGACAGGAAAAGATTTCACATTCAATGAACGATTAGTTTCTATTGTGAACGTAATTCGAATTGATGTAGAAGAATTTACAGCAAAGAAAAGAGAAGTGCCGCCAATGGCGCGTTTGTAATTATTGTCTTCCAAAAAATTGCACAATTCCAGTTAAATTAGTATTGAGTTTAGTGATGGCGAGTTCTAACTTTGCCATCATTTTTTCGTCCGCTTTTCCTTTAGAAATTAATTTGATATATTTTTCGATTTCTTTGCAGTTGGACTTTAATAACGCTTTTGAAGTCATATCCATATGCAGATTAATATCTTTCATTTTCACTTGTGCTTCATCCACTAATGCTTGACCATTTACTATTAAAATCTTCCAATCCACTGGTAAATTATTTAAATCTGAGAAATCATTGATCGTAATTTTCATACTAGTTCCTTTCTTTGTTGAGATAATCTAAACATAACAAACGGAAGGAGACATTGTCAATATCCGTATTGACATTCTCGAATATCGAGATATAATTAAATTAAAGATACTCGATATTCGAGAATAAAAAGTGGAGGTGGTAACTATGGCAAGAGCAAAATTTCAGACGTTGACAGAGCAGATGTTTTACACATTACTTTGTTTAAAAGAAGAGTGCTATGGCATGGATATTTTAGATAGAGTTCCTGCTATGACAAATCACCGAGTGAATGTAGGTTCTGGCACGCTTTATACTTTGTTGGAACAGTTTTTGGAAGCTGAGATGATACGTGAGACGAAAGTTGAGGGGAGACGTCGCAGTTACATTTTGACTGACAAAGGAAGAGAGATGTTGGAAAAAGAATGTGCTAGACTTGCAGCGCAGTTAGCAGATTATCATTTGATTTTCGGAAAGGGGGAAGTCTAATGAGAAACACGAAACGTCGCATGGAGACCTTATCCTTTTTTGACCATGTTGGAATTAGCAGACATTTAGAAAAGATGGCGGCAAAAGGATGGATGATCGAAAAGATTGTAAATACTGGCTGGGTATATCGTCACATAGAACCAAAGAAAGTACATTTTACGGTTTCATACTATCCGAAGGCTTCTGAATTCGATCCAGAACCGTCAGAAGAGCAAAAGATGTTCCTTGATTTTTGTGAACATACTGGTTGGAAACTTGCCTGCACATCTGCGCAGTTGCAAATTTTCTATAATGAGAATGAGGACCCGATTCCAATTGAAACAGAACCAGAACTTGAAGTTCAGGCAATACATGCATCTGCAAAGAAGAGTTTTATTCCGTCATATCTTGTGTTGTTGGTCGTGGCTTTCCTGAACGGGGCACTGTGGGTAAGTAATTTGTTGGGAGATCCGATTGATTTGCTTTCCACACCATCAAAGTTACTGACTGGATTTATGTTTCTGATCCTTGCAATTCTTTGTATTGTAGAACTTGGATGCTATTTTAGATGGCATTCAAAAGCGAAGGTTGCTGCCGAACGTGGTGAATTTTTAAAACCAATCAGTACTAGAACATTCCAAAGAATAGCGCTTGCAGTGGTGATAGTAGGAGCAGCATTTTGGCTGGTAAACTACATTATCTGTGGTGACACCTTACAAAGATGGATTGCCATTATTATGGGGTTGTATATGCCAGCACTTTTTATAATCGTGAATGGAACAAAAGAATTTTTGAAACGAAAAAAGGTATCCAGAGCAGTCAATCGTACTGTAACGATATTAACCAGTTTCCTAGCTGCTTTCGGAATGATGGCTTTGATTGTTTTTGGGATATTTTTTGGATATTTCAAAGGATTATTTGCCGATGAGAATGAGGAAACCTATGAATACAGAGGAACAACATGGATTATTCATCAGGATGAATTGCCGTTGGTGGTGGAAGACCTTGTTGATGTTGATTATGATGGATATATCAAAGAACGCCGTGGAAATGTCTCCATGATTTTGGGCCAACTAGTAATGCGTCAGGGACCTCGATTAGATACGGAAAACTATGGAGATATTCCACAGCTTGAATACACAATAACTTTAGTGCGATATTCAGCACTTTATGATATGTGCAAAGAACGTTTGATATACGAACAAGAGGTGTTGCATCCTGTTGAAGAAAAAGAATATATATCTGAAGATGCTGAACCTTGGGGTGCGAATGAGGTGTATCGATTACATGATCCAGGATATGGCGCAAGGAATAATTATTTATTATGCTACGATGATGTGATTGTAGAAATCGATTTTGATTGGGAGCCTACGGAAGAACAGAAGGCTATTGTCGGTGAGAAATTAGATGTAAGCAAGATGGCAGATTAATTCTGCCATCTTATTTTTGACTCTTTCACAAGCGGATATTGAATCAATTGCCTTCCATCTAAATTTTCTTTGTGCATATCGACAGCAGTAATCTGGCTGTTTTCGTAAGTGCGATAATAGTAGATTCCTTTATCTGTATTACAACAGCTTGTATATTGAGTGATTTCGAATCCATCGTCTGTGATTTTACAGCCTCGCTGATGTTCCACAGAACCTAATAGATGGAAAAACTGACTGACGCTTTCCGATTCGGTGTTGCCGCATACAGAATTCAGCTTTGTGAAAGCGGCCCTTACAAATCTGGACTGGGAGGACAGATCACCCGGAAGTCCTAATAAGTCGGAGGCCAAGCGGTCTTAGGAAGACAAATCC
>JAZQMU010000190.1:0-7633 GCA_045543595.1 Faecalimonas sp. | reverse complement strand
TGTTCCCCCAATATAAAACACATCGCATAATCTTGCGATATCTTCGATCGTAAGATCATTTTCTTCTGACATGAGACCATATCCTAATCTGGCACCATCCAGGAACAGATACAAATTACATTCATCACATGCTTTTCGGATTTCTTCAAGTTCTGCTTTAGAATACAATGTTCCAAGTTCTGTTGGATTAGAAATATATACTAATTTCGGTTGAGTCACATGTTCGTGAGCACCATCTGCCCAATGATCATGATGTGCTGCTCTTATCTGATCTGCCGAAATTTTCCCTTCCTTACCTTCAATCGCCATAACCTTATGACCAGTTGCTTCGATGGCACCAGTCTCATGAACGTTGATATGCCCTTCCTTCACACAAAGCACAGCTTGATGTGGACGAAGAATGGATGCAATTACTGTCATATTTGACTGTGTTCCACCTACAAGGAAATGAACCTCCGCACCTTCACATTTACATACTTCTTTGATTTTTTCTTTTGCTTCTATACAATACTCATCCTCGCCATACCCTACTGTCTGTACCATATTTGTATCAAGTAATGCTTGCATCACACGTGGATGTGCTCCTTCATGATAATCACAATTAAAACGAATCATACTACTTCCTCCTTTTTCATCGTTAAAATAGTATAACACAATTAAAGACGCATGAAAACAAATTTCATGCGCCTTTTCTATATCAGATTATAATACATACCATTCCGCCATTGCTGTCATTTACAATTTTCTGCATTGTATCCTGTAATTTCACCTGACTTTCTTCATTGATCACCATCAGTTTATTCTTCATTCCTTCTGTGATCAGTTCCTGTATGGATTTGCCAAAAATATTTGTGTTCCATATTCCTTTTTCTGAATTTGATTCCTGTTTAATGTATGCTATCAAGTCATTTGCCTGCTGTTCACTTCCGACAATTGGCGCTATTTCCGTCTCGATATTCGCTCGAATCATATGAATAGACGGTGCTTCCGAATGAATCTTCACACCATATTTGTTTCCTTGTTTTATGATCTCTGGTTCATCTAATTGAATTTCTTCTATGCAAGGATTTACAACCCCATATCCTCTCATTTTCACAGAATTTATAGCATCTTTTACACTATCATATTCCTTTCGTACCTTGGAAAGTTCCTTCATGATGCGTATTAATTCATATTCATTTGCTATCGGATCTCCGATGAGTTCACTTAACATTTCGTAATAATAACAATCATCCACTTGAATTCGAAATGTAACTTTACCAGAATCCATAGATATTTTTTCAATATATACATTTTTCAAACAAGAGTTTTCTGGTTGCTGTATCCCTTTCACTACATCCTTAATTTTGTTTATATCGTTCATCAATTGTTTTATGTAAGAAATCGTGTCTTTTTTTATCTTATGTGTTCTCGGTAACATCTCAACCCATTTTGGTACAAAAAATTGTAATTCAGACAATGGAAATTCAAATAACACTTTTTCCATAATTTTTTGAATATCATCTTCTTTTAGCTGCTCACAATTGACTGCCAAAGCTGAAACTCCATATTTCTGCACTAAACTATTTACAATACTCTGCGCTTCTTGACTGTAAGGTTTTGTAGAATTCACAAGAACTACAAAAGGCTTTCCGATATTTTGTAATTCTCGTATCGTCATTTCTTCCGCAAGCAAATACTCTTCTCTCTCAATATCACCAATACTGCCATCTGTTGTCACAACAATTCCTATTGTAGCGTGATCGCGAATCACTTTTTGTGTACCGATAGTAGCTGCCTTCGTAAAAGGTATTTCCTGATCGTACCAAGGGGTCTTGACCTTTCTTTCCACTCCATTTTCAATATGACCCGTCGCTCCTGGAACCATATATCCAACACAATCTACCAATCGAATCTTCACTTGCACATCCTCTGACAACTGAACTTCTGCAACCTCTTTGGGAACAAATTTAGGCTCTGCAGTCATGACTGTCTTACCGGATGCTGACTGTGGTAGTTCATCAATCGCTCGTTCTTTTGCATTCAAATCCTGCATCTTCGGTATCACCATTAAATCCATAAATCGTTTAATGAATGTAGATTTTCCTGTACGAACCGGCCCAACAACCCCCAAATAAATTATTCCATTTGTTCTAGCTTCTATATCTTTATATACATCGAATGATTTCATAATACTCCTCCTCCAAATCCTTGTATAACCTATGAAGGAATAATACGAAATATTCACAATATATAACATAAAAAGGCACCCGGCTTATAAAATAAACCGGATGCCTTTTTAGAACGGACACCTAATCCTGTAAATCTTCACATTTTTCTGTTTTATAAACAACTCCGTCCTTCATTACAAATGCACAATCTAAAAGTGCACATGGATCATTCAAAAGATCACGTCTCCAAGCCGAGATATCTGCAAGTTTTCCCACTTCTAAAGTACCAATCTGGTCATCTAACTGAAGAATTTCTGCATTTACTTTTGTTGCTGCATGAAGTGCTCTAAAACCACCCATACCACTTTCCATCCATGCTTTATATTCGTATCCACTTTCATAGTTCATATGTGTTGCTACAAAGTCTGTTCCATAACCAAGCTTACATTTACAATTCTTGATTACTTCACGTCCTGCCTGAAGCGCACCTTTATAATATTCAAGTTTTCTACGATATTCAGGCTGCTTTGTTAAAATAGCAACTGGATCATAATGAACTGCTTCTTCATATGGACAGAATGTTGGAACAATATAGGCACCTTTATCGATTACCATTTGTGCTGTTTCTTCATCAAGAAGTGAACAATGTTCCATACCATCAATACCATATTGCAATAATTTCTGCATATGATTTGGACTATATACATGAGCTGTTACTGTTTTTCCCCATTCGTGAGCTGTACGGATTATCGATTCCATTTCTTCATCGTTCAATTGCTGCTGTGCCGGATTATCATATGGTGTAAAAAATCCGCCTGTTGCCATGATCTTAATAAAATCAGCACCATACTTAATTTCTTCTCGAACAGCATGTGCAAAAAAATCTTTTCCCGAACCTAAAGTAGGGCGAATATTCTGTGTAATATTACTGAGTTCTGGATTTTTCGCAAAACCTTGCGACAAATCTCCATGACTTCCTGGCGTACACATAAATCTTGCTGCCGCAACAATTCTTGAACCGTGAAAATACCCGTTGTCAATCAGACGTTTCACATCGATGATTCCAAGACCATTTGAAGTGATACCGCCCATATGACGTACTGTTGTAAAGCCTCTTGAAAGAGTTTTTTGGGCTGTACGAAGCGCTGCCATGGTCTTCATTTCCTCTGAAGTTGTGTAAACTTCCTCACGAATCGTATGCCAGTCAAGATAATCCATATGCATATGGGCATCAATGAGACCTGGTGTCACTGTTGCATCAGACAAATCGATTACTTCCGCAGATTCTGGTTGTGGAATATCTGTTCCAATCGCTTCAATCTTGTTATCCTTTACAAGAATTTTATATCCGATTTTAAACTCTGGTATGATGCCATCATACAATTTTCCGCAAATAATATATTTCAGATTACTATTACTCATATTAGAAAACTCCTTTCCTACTATGCCTTTTTGTTTTCCTTTTGAGTTGCTAATGAAACAACTATTAATACAATGATCGCTACAGGAACAGCAAGTAATACAGTTGCAATTCCAAGAGGTTGTCCTAATGCTTCATATACGATAGTAACTAATGTACCGATCACCATAGAAGCGATACCACCTGTCTTAGTAACTTTCTTCCAGCAAAGAGCTGCAATTACTGCAGGAGTGATTCCTGCTCCGTAAATTGTGTATGACCAATATTGAATAGCAAGTACTGATGGGAAGAATTGCAATAAGATATAAGCAATAATACCTGTCACTACGATTACGATACGTGTAAAATTAAATTTTTGTTTGTCAGTAGCATCTGGTTTGATTCTATCTACGTAGATATCATATGTAATATTTGTTGCACCTGATAAAAGATATGAATCACCTGTTGTAATGATAAATGCTGCTGAAGCCGCAAGTAAAATACCACCTGCAAATGTAGGAATCACTGTTGTTGTTGACATAAATGCCATAGCTGCTGTGATGTTAGTTCCAAAGATAGCTTTTGCACAGAATGCAATGATTGCTACGAGTGGCACTACAATCACAAGACCTGCAAACCAGCCAATAAATCCACGGTTAACCGTCTTTGATTCTTTACCTGCACCAATTCTTTGATATAAGTTCTGATCACCAAGTGATAAGAAAAATAATGGTAAATATCCTGCTGCAAATCCTGCTAAAGTTTGACCACCGTTCCACGTCATACTTGCTGGATTCAATTCGAGGTTAGCTGCCACTGCACTGTCCCAGCCACCTGCTGCACCGATAACATATGGTGTTGCAATGATGATACCTACAAGCATGATCCCTGCACTGATTGCATCTGTTACTGCTACTGATTTAAGACCACCTGATGTAGCAAGCCAGATAATAAGTACTGCTGAAATAACCGTTGCAAGATTGACATCCATACCTGTAGTTACGTTTAATACAAATGCAAGTCCCTTGTATTGATATGCACAGATTGAAATCATAGATAATGCAATAATCGCACCTGAAAGTGTCTTTGCAAGACGTCCATACTTATGTTCAATGATACCTGCAACTGTGTATGTATCTAATTCTCGAATTTTCTTAGCGAGTAAAAAGAGAACCAGAACACCAGCTAACGATGGGATTGCAAAAAAGATACCAGGCCATAAACCATATGTATAAGCTAATGAGTTACCTCCTCCTGATATCGTCCCATTACCAGTGAAAGTTGCAAGGAATGTCCCCATAAGAACAATTGATCCAAGACCGCCTCCTGCCTTTACAAATTCATCACTTGTCTTTGATTTTTTTGTGTAATATGCGCCAATCACTACCATTAAGATAATATAAACAATTACAAATATAAGCAAACTAGGTTTTGCTATTAATTCTTGCATATTATACCTCCTTCTTCCTTTTTATTCTTTTAGTGTCCGTGGTCTATAACATATGGCTATTATACCATAAAAAAATAGTGATTGTCCATTTTTTAACAACAATATCATCTATTTGTAAGACTTCTGTTTTTTTAGACAAATATTTTCGCAAAATTTGTCCTTCTGTTACAAAAAAATAGACAAACAATACATTTTTATATTGTTTGTCTACATATTTATTCCCAATCAAGAACCTTTAACTCGCTTCTTCCTTGACGAAGCATCAGTTCTTCTACCGCTTCTTTTGCACTCTTATTATCAAATAACACTGCATTAACTTGCTCAATGATCGGCATGGAAACTTCATATTTTCTTGCAAGTGCTATGGCCGCTTTTGCAGAATATACTCCTTCTACTACCATTTTTACTTCATCCATAGCTTCCTGCATCGACTTACCTTGCCCTATGAGATAACCAGCTTTACGATTTCGACTGTGAACACTCGCACAAGTTACGATAAGATCGCCAATACCTGTAAGTCCCGAAAAACTTTCCGCTTTTCCTCCCATCTTCACACCAAGTCTTGTAATCTCTGCGATACCACGTGTGATAAGAGCTGCTTTTGTGTTATCACCATAACCAAGTCCATCTGCGATCCCTGCAGCCAACGCAATAACATTCTTTAAGGAACCTCCCAATTCGATTCCAAGAATATCTGAACTTGTGTATACACGAAATGCTTTGCTCATAAAAGCATTTTGAAGAAATTCTGCCGTTTCTCTTGTTTTTGCACCTACGACACAAGTTGTAGGAAGTCCTCTTCCCACTTCTTCCGCATGGCTTGGACCAGAAAGAACTGCTACATCAGCTTCTGGAAGTTCTTCTTCGATCTGCTCAGATAAAGTCATCAATGTAGTTTCCTCAATACCTTTCGCTACATTTACAATAATCTGTCCTTCTTTAATAAATGGTTTCATACTTTTGGCTGTACTTCTTGTAAAGATAGAAGGAACAGCAATTACGAGAAAGTCTTTATCTTTCATTCCTTCTTCTAAATCATTCGTAAACACCATTTCATCTGGCAACATTACTCCTGGAAGTTTGCTTTTGTTCTCTCTTTCTTTCTGAAGCATCTCAACTTCTGATTCATTAATCGACCATACTGTAACATCATGTCCATTGTTGTAAAGTAATAATGCTAATGCCGTCCCCCAGCTGCCTGCGCCAATAATTCCTACTTTTGACATACTTTACCTCCTAAAACTATTTCTTAATTTTGCTGAAATCAATTTTATTTTCGGTTCTCTTTAACAGTCTTTTAATATTTTCGCGGTGTCTCCACCAACCTAATGCAGCAAGAATAACTGCAATAACATACATCTCAATCAGATTTGTTCCTGCCAATCCATATTTACCCATCTGCCCAAAGATGATCACCTCAACAACAAATACAATTAAAATTGTAAGAGAACCAAGTGATACGTACTTTGTAGATAAAAAGATGGAAAGAAATATGATCACTACTGTAAGACATACAACAGGATCAATAATAAAGGTTAAACCTACTGTAGCCGCTATTCCTTTTCCTCCTCTGAAATTAAGATAAAATGGATAATTGTGT
This sequence comes from Faecalimonas sp., assembly GCA_045543595.1. Lineage (GTDB taxonomy): Bacteria > Bacillota > Clostridia > Lachnospirales > Lachnospiraceae > Faecalimonas. The sequence goes on along the minus strand of JAZQMU010000190.1, from coordinate 1,034 downwards.
CCAAGCACAACACCAAAACCGGTGTACATGATCAGCAATCTAAAAAGTTCATGATTACCAAACATTATTCTCACTATCATAGCAGCCAGAACTGTTTTCAAAAAGTCACCCAAAAAAGTGATGACTCCTGCTTTCCACCCTAAAGTTCGAAGTGCATTTGTTGTACCTGCATTCCCACTGCCAAGTTTACGAATGTCTACGCTATTCATCTTCCCATAAATGAAACCTGTTTGGATAATTCCGCAAAGATAACCGATGATAAGACATACTATACGTTCCATTCTTTTATTCCTTTTCCTTTCTTTCGCGGATAAAGAATTTTAAGGAAGTGCCTTTAAATCCAAACGCTTCTCTTATTTTATTTTCAAGATATCTTGTATATGAGAAGTGCATTAATTCTTTATCATTTACAAAAATAACAAACGTAGGTGGTTTAACTGATACTTGTGTAATATAGTAAAGTTTCAAACGTTTACCTTTGTCTGATGGTGGTTGCTGCATTGCAACCGCTTCCGCCATGATTTCATTTAAAACACCTGTCTGTACACGAAGAGTTTGATTTTCCATAACCATATCGATCATGTCATATAATTTGTTGAGACGTTGACCTGTAGCTGCAGAAACATACATAATTTCTGCATATGGCATGTATGCCAATGTCTGTCTGATCTCTTTTTCGTATTCATTCATAGTCTTATCATTCTTTTCAATGGCATCCCATTTATTTACAACAATGATAATACCTTTTCCTCTTTCATGGGCAATACCTGCAATCTTGGCATCCTGTTCTGTAACGCCTTCTGTTGCATCGATTACCATAAGAACAACGTCGGCTCTTTCCACCGCTGTTACTGTACGAATGATACTGTATCTTTCTAATTCCTCTTTAATCTTATTCTTTCTACGAAGACCTGCAGTATCAATAAAGATATATTCCTTACCGTTATATGTTATCTCTGTATCTACCGCATCTCTTGTTGTACCTGCAATATCCGATACAAGTCGGATCGTAGCCATGTCGTTCTGTGAGCCAA
>JAZQMU010000189.1:0-5295 GCA_045543595.1 Faecalimonas sp. | reverse complement strand
AACGCATTCAGCTCATATCCCACTGGAATGATTCGCTTAATGCGTTTACACTTTTTCGTGGGTTTTTTATTTACAAATGTTACAGCCTAGAGCACATCCAGTTGGGGTTCCGGCACAACCTCCCATGGCAGTTTCACGGAGTTCAAATGGAAGACTTCTTCCAACGCGAAGCATTGCTTCGGCCATCTCGTCGAATGGGATCGGATGTAAGATGCCACTCAATGTAAGCTCTGCAGAAGTGATGGCATTTGCAACACCGATAGCATTTCTGCTCTGACAAGGAGATTCTACAAGTCCGGCAATCGGGTCGCAGACGAGTCCTAAAAGATTAGAAAGCGCAAAAGAGGCTGCATTAAGACACATCTCAGGTGTGCCGCCCATCATCTCTACGATGGCACTTGCTGCCATAGCACTTGCTGCACCGACCTCGGCTTGACATCCTGCTTCAGCTCCGGCAACGGAGGCATTTCTCATAAGAAGATAGCCGATGGCGCTTGCATTTAATAATCCACTGAAAAGTTGTTCGTCAGAAAAATCTTGTTCGTCTCCAAGTGCGAGAAGAACACCTGGTAACACGCCAGCTGAACCAGCTGTTGGAGCTGCTACGATAAGTCCCATGGAAGCATTAACTTCAAGGACTGCCATGCTGTATGCGATGGCCTTCGATAGAACGGAGCCACAGATACTTTTGCCAGATAATGCATGATCCGTCACTTTTTTTGCTTCTCCGCCAATTAGTCCACCAATAGATTTTCCAGGGTGCTCAATGGGTTTGTGTGCAGCATTTTTCATGATCGCCAGCACAGTTTTTAATTTGTCATCAATATTTTCTTCGTCACGATGTGTATATGTCAGTTCCCTTTGCTTCATGATCTTAGAAATAGGAAAGGAAGTTTCGCGACACAGGTTTAATAATTCTTGTCCAGTATAAAAATCCATAATAGCCTCCTAAATCTGAATCAACATCAAATCTGATACATTTTCGTTCTGGCGAATCTTATCGAGAATGATTTCAGGAATCGCCTCGTCAGATTCCACAACAGTGTATGCGGTTGCACCTTTGTCCTCGCGGAAGAGACGCATAAAAGCGATGTTAACGTTGTGTTCGCTAAGGGCTTGTGTAATGTGAGCAACTACACCAGGTTTATCAATCTGGCGAACGATCAAGGTACTGTATTCGCCTGTGAATTCCACATCAATGCCATCGATGCGGACAATCTTCATCTTACCTCCACCGATGGATTCCCCGCGGATAGACATCTTGCGGCCGCTCACACCTACGATATCGATATCAGCTGTGTTTGGATGATTCGTAACAGCGTGCTCATCAATGATATATTCATACGAAACTCCCATTTCTTTTGCGAGTTCAAATGCATCGCGGATTCGTTCATCGTAAGTTGCAAATCCTAAGATACCGCCGAGCAATGCGCGGTCAGTACCATGTCCCTGATAAGTTTTTGCAAAAGAACCGTAAAGAGTGAAAGTAACACTTTTGATTTCTTCAGAAAAAAGTTTTCTGGCCATAAGAGCGATGGAAACGGCTCCAGCAGTATGAGAACTGGAAGGACCGATCATGTTAGGGCCGATCACATCAAAAATACTGAGAAAATTCATGGTTGTTCCTCCTGATTATTTTCATGTAAATAGTATAACAAGGTTTGTATAAAAAATAAACAAGGCATTCAGTTAAAAAAATAACTTTCATTGTCTTCCGATTGCTTCCATGGTATAATTTAGAAAAGAAAACACGTACTGATTGCGAAGGGCAACACCTAAGTGAAAAGGCGCGCATAGTGATTGAGAATTTTGTGAGACTGCGCCCTTTCTGCGCAGTTTTTTGTTTTTAAAGGAGGTAACTATTATATGGAAAGCAGAATCGCACTGATCGGAATTATTGTTTCTCATCATGAAGCAGTAAATGAATTGAATCCTCTTTTGAGTGATTATGCAAATTATATTGTTGGAAGAATGGGTATTCCTTACAGAGAAAGAAATGTTTCTATTATAAGTATTGCAATCGATGCGCCGAATGATGTTATCAATTCACTTACAGGTAAAATTGGGATGATTCCAGGAGTTAGTACGAAAACTGTATATGCAAAGATTCCAGAGTAAAGGGAAATGTCTATGAGAGAGTTAATAAACAAATTGCGAGAGACACAGACGCTTTCAAAGGAAGAGTGGATTCAACTTATTGAAGGTAGAACACCAGATCTTGCAGACTATTTGTATAAAAACGCAAGAGAAGTGCGGGAAATGCATTATGGAAAGGATGTATATATCCGAGGTCTTATCGAGTTTACCAATTATTGTAAGAATGATTGCTTTTACTGTGGAATCAGGAAAAGCAATATGGATGCTTCCAGATATCGCCTGACCAAAGAAGACGTACTTATCTGTTGTGAAAAAGGGTATGAGCTTGGATTTCGTACTTTCGTTCTGCAAGGCGGTGAAGATGGGTATTTCACGGACGACAGAGTGGAGGAAATAGTTGCAGCTATTCGCGAAAATCATCCAGATTGTGCGATAACACTTTCCCTTGGAGAGCGTCCATTTGAAAGTTATGAAAGATTTTATAATGCTGGAGCAAACCGTTACCTACTTAGGCATGAAACCAGTAATCCAGACCATTATAGCCAATTACACCCGGCCATTCTTTCTTCAGAAGAGCGAAAACAGTGTTTGTGGAATTTAAAGAAAATCGGATATCAGGTGGGAACTGGCTTTATGGTAGGTTCTCCATATCAGACAGCAGAACATCTTGCAGAAGATATGATCTTTATAAAGGAATTGAATCCCCAGATGATAGGAATTGGACCATTTGTTCCACATCACAAAACACCGTTTGCGAAAGAGCCAGGAGGAACGTTGGAACTGACATTGTATATGTTGGGGCTTCTAAGGCTTATGGTTCCGAAAGTTCTTCTTCCGGCAACTACGGCGTTAGGAACTATAGATCCAAACGGCAGAGAACTTGGAATCCTGGCTGGAGCAAATGTTGTGATGCCAAATCTTTCGCCGGAGAATGTGAGAGAAAAATATCTTCTTTACGACAATAAGATTTGCACGGGAGACGAGGCGGCAGAGAGTTTAGAAAATCTAAAAGTGAGAATGAAAAACATTGGCTACGAGGTAGTCGTTTCGAGAGGTGACTCTCAAAATAAAGCATAAGAAAAGGAGAGAATATATGTATAATCCAAAATCAAGAATTGCAGAAGAATTTATCGATCATCAGGAAATTTTAGACACATTGAAGTATGCGGAAGAGAATAAGCATAACGAAGCGCTGATCACAGAGTTGATTGAAAAAGCAAAACTCCGCAAGGGCCTTACTCACCGCGAAGCATCTGTTTTGCTGGAATGTGATATTGAAGAAAAGAATCAAGAGATTTATGCATTGGCGGAACAGATTAAAAAAGATTTTTATGGAAATCGTATTGTAATGTTCGCACCACTTTATCTTTCAAACTACTGTGTAAACGGTTGTACATACTGCCCATATCACGCAAAAAACAAACGTATTCCAAGAAAGAAACTGACACAGGAAGAAGTGAGAAAAGAAGTGATCGCACTTCAGGATATGGGACACAAACGTCTTGCTCTTGAAGCGGGAGAAGACCCAGTAAATAACCCAATCGAATACATTTTGGAATGTATCGATACCATTTACAGTATCAAACACAAAAACGGTGAAATCCGTCGTGTGAATGTAAACATTGCAGCTACAACGGTTGAAAATTATCGCAAACTGAAAGATGCGGGAATTGGAACTTATATTTTATTCCAAGAAACATATCATAAAGAAAGTTATCTTGAACTTCACCCAACAGGACCAAAACATGACTATGCTTACCATACAGAAGCAATGGATCGTGCAATGGAAGGCGGTATCGATGATGTGGGTATTGGTGTGCTTTTCGGTCTTGATAAATACCGTTATGAGTTTGCAGGACTTTTGATGCATGCAGAACATCTGGAAGCAGTTTGGGGTGTAGGACCACATACGATCAGCGTGCCACGTCTTCGTAACGCAGATGATATCGACATTAACTCATTTACAAATGGAATTTCGGATGATATTTTTGCGAAGATTGTTGCCATGATTCGTATCGCTGTGCCATATACAGGTATGATCATTTCCACTAGAGAAAGTAAAGCTTGTCGTGAAAGATTGCTTCATCTTGGAGTATCACAGATCAGTGGAGGTTCAAAGACAAGCGTTGGAGGATATGCGGAACCAGAAGAAGAGGAAGAATTAGGAACAGAGCAATTTGAGATCGATGATAACAGAACGTTGGATGAAGTTGTGAAATGGCTTATGGAAATGGATTATGTGCCAAGTTTCTGTACAGCATGTTATCGAGAAGGCCGTACTGGAGATCGTTTTATGCAGCTTTGCAAGAGTGGTCAGATTCAGAATTGCTGCCATCCAAATGCACTTATGACATTGAAAGAATATTTGATGGATTATGCGTCGCCAGCGACAAAAGAAATTGGTGATCGTTTGATAGAAAAAGAAATCGACACGATTCCAAAAGAAAAGGTTCGTCAGATTGTGATCGATAATCTGAAAGCGATTGAAGAAGATAACAGACGTGACTTTAGATTTTAGGAGGTATTATGGGACTTAATCAGACACCATCTTCAGAACGAATTCATATTGGCATTTTCGGGAAACGAAATGCAGGGAAATCCAGTGTGATCAATGCTATCACAGGACAGAATCTGGCGATCGTGTCCGATGTGAAAGGGACAACGACAGACCCGGTTTTGAAAGCAATGGAGCTGCTGCCCCTTGGACCGGTTGTGATGATCGATACACCAGGTCTGGATGATGAAGGAGAACTTGGGGCATTACGCATTCAAAAAGCATATCAGATGTTAAACAAGACAGATATCGCCGTGCTTGTGGTAGATGGTTCGCAAGGAATGACAGAAGAAGATATCAGAATTTTAAATCGCATCAAGGAGAAAACGATTCCATACGTGGTCGTGATGAATAAAGCAGATCTTATGGATGGACCAAGCACAAGTCTTGGTTCTGCCATCTGGGTCAGTGCAAAAACTGGCGAGGGTATCCATGAATTGAAAGAAAAGATTGGGGCTTGTGCTGGGAAACAAGATGTGAATAAGAAGATTGTAAGTGATCTCCTTACACCACTTGATTTTGTTGTGCTCGTAATTCCAATTGACAGTTCGGCTCCAAAAGGAAGACTCATTCTTCCGCAACAGCAGACGATTCGTGATATTTTGGACGCAGGAGCTGTTCCGGTTGTGGTGAAAGACACTGAA
>JAZQMU010000188.1:0-16045 GCA_045543595.1 Faecalimonas sp. | reverse complement strand
GTATTTTTCTATTTCAGCAAAAGCGGTTTAAAGGTCTTCAGCTGCTTCCTTTTTCCCAAGCTCAATATCATTAAGCATACTCAATGCCTGTTTCTTTTGAGCATCTAAATCTAATTGACCATTCATTGTACTATCTTTAACAAATTTCTTTAATTGACCAATATATTCTGTCCACTTATCTCCTACCTTTTTGTATCCACCTTCATCATAAATGTTACATGCTTTTTCAATTGAAAGCGCAAATGGATCTTTTTGTTTTGCCATTTGATCAATAGATGTAATATAGTCAATTGATGGATTAATATCTCGTACATTGTATCCTTGTGCACGCATTTCAGCATTAGCTCTTACTTTTTCTTTGAACATATCATCAAATACTAACCACTGTTTTGATACACATTCTTTTGCCCAATTCAATGAAATATATTCTTTCACATCATCAATTGGATAAATTAGCATTGCTGAACCTGCACCTGCATATCTATTTCGACCTCTTTCAGCGCATAATTCACGAATTGTATTATCCTCAGATGAATTACTTCTCTTGTTTGTTGGTCCAATTGACTGTGAATAAATACAGTTTGCAGCATGATCTAAGTATTGATTAAAGCTGTTCAATTTCTTTCCTTCTGTATTTTGTGCATCAAACAAGAAACAGAAATCATAAGGTCTGATTGGGTACTCTTCCACTTCATTAGAACCTACTCTAGGGAATTCTACCTTAACATGTTTTTTATAAGTATCTGAAAGTGTATCATCGCCTTTCATTAAAAATGCATCTAATTCTCTAATTGCTGCATAAGCATTACATCTTAAATTATTACGTTCTGACTGTCCACGAATCACTTCATAAAAAACTTCTGGAAGGACAAAAAATCCTCTTGTAATATTTGCTGAAGATTGGAATTTTGTTGCAAGATAATTTCTCAAATAAAGAGCAACTGGCAATATAAGTCCCGAACCAGTACCACCTGCTAATGAACTTACAATTACTACTCTTAATGCTTGTTCTCCCGAATCGCCTTCTAACTTATATAAGTTTTCAATTGCCTTATGCAATGGTTCCATTTTTCCTGCACGTACAGCTGTGTCTAAAGCAAGACGGGAAATTGCTCTTACTTGACCTGCTCCTTCAGTCAATGCTTTACTATTTAACAAACCATTTACTGGGAACCATGAGTCTCTTGCATGTGTGTCAATATTCAAATATTCACCTACTGTTAACTTTGTTGATGTTTGAATTGTTTGAATAAATGGGTTCTCTTCTTGGATTTCGCGTAATTCGTTGATATCAGTATCAAATACAGCAAACGCTATTCTTTTTCTTTGCTCCTCTGTAATCATTTTTGAAACACGACATACTATTTTAGATCCTGTTCCTCCAAGTCCGATTAATAATGTTGGTGCAATCATGATTTTTCCTCCTCATTTGTATTATTTTTTCTTTTTCTTATTCCTTTTTATTGACCCGTCCGTAGATTTCTGCACATTTGGTATACATTCATATGTAAAATCTGTTGTTAATACATTGATTATCGTGCTTGCTGAAATACGATAATGTCCTTTATAATTTTCAGGAATTGACATTCCATTAAAAGTAATATTATCCTTTCCCATAAAGGCATTTGTATTTAAAATAAGCATTCCACTACCACCAGAAGCCTTTAACTTAGCTGTCTTTTTCACCGGTGCAGGAGAAAATGTCAAGCGACCCGTTTCTGCTTTGTATGGTATCAACGTAGACGCAATATTTTTTTCGAATGTTCCTTTCACCATCATGTCATGGATACCTATTTTTTCTGCTGTACAGTCAATTGTTGGTCTTTTTTTCATTTTCCTTGAAAAATATTTCTTAAATGGCGGTATGTATCCTAAAAGTAAGATTAATCCTAAGAGAGAAATTAAAATTTCTTTCCAGTACTTCTCAAGATAATCCATAAATTCCTTATCATCCTCAATATTTGTATTTAATTCAACTACACTTCCATACAGTTCACCATCTATATCCGTTGACACATCAACTAAAAACTTTGCTTCACCTATGCCCGTCTTGAAGAAATCTCCTTCTACATATCTCAACGGAACTTTCCAAGTAGAGATTATGTCTCCTTTTTCAACTGACCATTCAACATGAAATGGATTTCCTTCTATGTCTATACAAGATACTTCTACCTGTGCATTATTCCACTGTTCTTCTGTAAGTGGATTTCCGTTTTTAGTCACTGTAATAATCACGTCATTTTCTGGATTTTCCAAAGATTTTAATTTAATGAATTCCGGCATTTTTGCTGCCAGTTCTAAAGTACAAATATTTAATGAAAGTGCTGCGTTGTCCATGTAATTATTTAAATATACAACACTTGCCTCCACATCCAATTTTTCACCGGATACTGGAAGATCAATCACCTGTGCAGTTTTTCCACTTCCAATTTCCACTTCCTTACCATTAATAAATAGTGTGTATTGAGGTTCTCCTAAAAGTTTTGAATCGACAATAAACTTTCCAGTCAATCCTTCAACAAAACCCACATATAATTGATAATCTCCACCTTCAATCGATGGCCCTACCAGCTGTGACATTCCGTCAAACAGACCCACTCCAAACTCCACATCCGGTTCGTAATAAATTTTAATGGAATCTGCTCCTTGTACATCTAATATGTAAGTATTTGCCACTAATGAAGAAGTGTCCGCAAAAATTGCAACCTCGCCCTTCAAGCTAGTATCTTTTGTAGGTGCTTCCGTCACATAACTTGTTTTCCCAGAACCATCTGTCGTATTATAAGATACTTTTACGCTGTTAAATAATGTAACTTCTCCACCTTCCTGATTTTTAAGGCTATTAATTTTAACATCTTTTCCTTGTGCAAAAACAATCACTTTACTAACGGGTATATCAAATTCTAAATTTGTACCCATTTCAAAAACATATTCATTACGTTTGAAAATTCTGTTACATATTACTGCTAATTCATTTACAACTTCTGAGCTGTTTCCCGCCTTTTGAGCATAAAAACCTATACTTTCATCCCCTTCTGGTACAGTTTTTACATCCTCGCCTATTGCCAGATATTGCACAAACAGGTTATCGTCAGCAGCCTTTTCTCTCAAATCTTCTTTTAAATTTTTTGGCACATCAGAATCAAATTCGCCATCAGTAAGTACAATTAACCAACCTTCGTCTTTTTTTCCATCTTTTAGTAGTTCTTTTAATTCTTTAGTGGCTGTATTTACTTGTGTATACGGTGTGCCAAGTGGCTGTGGCGTATACATATTATGAATCTTTGAAATGTCTTCCTGACTGGAAATAGTCATTGATGACACCATTCCTTCTTCCCCAATTGTTGTAACATCATGCATGGGGAAAACCTTCATAACATCTCCATTTTCATAATTCATCATTGCCGCAAATACTTCCATCGCATATCCAGCTTGTGACCAGGCTTTGTTTCCCGGACCATACATACTTCCTGAATTATCAAAAACAACATAGATGGCACGTGATTTCTCATCTGCTTTCTCCGCTGCATGTATGTTGGTCGACGGAACAACTACTATTATTGTCAGGAATAAAACTCCTAACAGCCTTGCTATTACCCTTCTCATTCTCTCCTCCTTTGTATTACTTTATCCCTTTAAACTATTAATAAAATTGTACACTTCAAGGGTTTATTAGTCAACACCTTACAGGTTGTTATTGTGAAGCAAATAGGTGGCTATAATAAAAAAAAAGCCCATAAGGAGGACATTATGACGCTAAATGCATCTATTGGTGCACGAATTGCCCATCTTCGAAAAATAAACAATTTAACACAAGAGCAATTGGCTGAAAAACTTGATATTTCTATTAAACATTGTAGTTCAGTTGAGCGTGGTATTTCGCGTTTGTCATTAGAATATTTAATAGAACTAAGCAACATTTTTCACGTAAGTCTAGATTATCTAATTAAAGGGACATCCCAAGACCCAATAAACCTTGAAAACATGTTCTCTATATTTCCTTCTTCAATTATTTCTCTTCTTCATTCAAACGATGAGCAAGAACTACAGCTTTTTCAAGAATATTTATACTTATATTCCAAAATACACGACTCTAAAAACAAATAAAAAACGCCATAGAGGTTTCACACCCCTTGGCGTTTTTATTATAACTCTTCTTATTTCATCTTCATCCCATCTGTATATGCTTGTCCAACCACTTCACCAAGTGTTACATATGTATGGCTCATTGGATCATATGTAATTGGTTTAAACTTATCGAGAGAAACTCGTCCCATCTCATCTAAAATACGTTCATCCGCACATACATTTACAATTTCACCTACTAATCTGCAGGTTTCTTTTGTGTAACTTATTAACTTACATTCCAAAGTCAATGGCAATTCTGCAAAAAGTGGAGCGTTCACGAATTCTGACTTTTCTACTGTCCATCCACACTTTTCGATTTTATTTTCCTCTGAATGTCCAGATACGATTCCCACATAGTCAGCTGCAAGCACATTATCAACATCTGCAACACTAACTGTAAATGCTCCCGCTTTCACTACATTTTCAGCAGTTTTATGTCCGTCATCCACGCAGATAGAAATCTCTTTCATTTCACTGATTCCTGCCCAAGCAGCTGTCATAGCATTTGCCGCTCCATTTTCATCATATGTTCCAAGTACCAAAACAGGCATTGGATATACAACTGGTCTTGCTCCTAAATTCTTTCTCATAATAATATCCTCCTTATTCCTTCTGAGCCAAAGTAATGGCTACAAATATTAATACAAATCCGATTGCCATTCGGAGCGTTACCACTTCATGATAAATGATCATGGAGAAAATCACTCCAAACACCGATTCCAAACTGATGATCATTCCACCCACCGATGCATTCGCATGCTTAAGTCCATAGGACTGCATGAACAAGCACAATGCCGTTGCAAATACACCTAAGTATACAATGCCGCCAACAGTAGCAAGTGGGAATGTAGCTGGGAATGATCCTTCAAATCCCACAAACACCCATGCCAAAACTGCTACAACAACCAGCTCTACCGTCGTCAATAGCAACGGGTTCTTGTCTTTTCCATAAACGGCTGATTGTACCATGTTGATTGCACAAGGAACTCCGCTCAGCACTGTCAGAATGTCGCCAGCCGACATTCCCCATCCACCTTGCAATGACAAAACGCCCACACCTGTAAGACAAACAAACACACAAACAATATGTAAAAGTTTCGGCCGTTCTTTCGTCATGAACCAATAAATAAATGGAACCATCACACTATAAGTTGTGCAAAGAAATGCGCTTTTCCCAGGAGATGTATCTAATGTAAGCCCCACAACCTGCAAAATGTAACTAGCAAACAAGGAAACACCCATCCAAAATCCGTCACGCAAATACTGTTTATTTAATTCCTTTCGCAACGGTAAAGCTACTGCCACTAATACTGGAACAGCCACAGTAAACCTAAGTGCAATAATAAACGATGCAGAAAATACTTCTGTCGCCAGCTTCCCTATTGTGAACGTACTCCCCCAAAGCATCGCCGTCAGAAACAACGCGATCTTTGCTTTCGTAGCTTTTTTCATCTATTATATCTCCTATTCTTCCGGTATTTTGCAGACATCGATCCACTTTAGGTACTCAGAAGACAATTCAAGTTCTGGTATTGTAAGCTTTACTGCGCTGTTTCCGCTTCCACAAGCTGGATATACAATCTCAAAACGCTTCAATGATTCATCCAAATACACATCCACGCCTTCCTTGATTCCAAACGGACAAACTCCGCCTGCTGCATGACCGATAATTTCTTCCACACTTTCAAACGGAATCATCTTTGCTTTTGCATGAAATTCTGCTTTATACTTTTTATTATCAATTTTGGCATCTCCCGCTGCCACGATCAAAATTGCCTTTTCTCCAACTAAAAATGACAACGTCTTTGCAATCTCTGCTTCTGAACTTCCAACTGCGATGGCTGCAGCTTCCACAGTTGCTGAAGACACCGTAAACTCCATCACACGGTCTGCCAATCCATATTTTTCTAAATGTGCTTTTCCTTTTTCAATTGCCATATTTCTATTCCTCCAAATATTTTATAATATCAAACGGACTGTCCATCGGAGAAAATTCTTCCATACGTCCCACTGGTTGCTTTGTGCCCTCCTTCAGGTACCAAGCTGCCTGCACTGGCAACATTCCAACCTTCTTCGCCGTTTCAAGTTCATGACTTCCGCCATCGCCAACATATAAACACTCATCCACTTTTAACTGTAACTTATCCACGCAGTAGTGGTAAATATCCTCCTCTGGCTTCTTCATATGAAGTTCACAGGAAAGACAAGCCACATCGATGTACGGCATCAAAACGCTTTCACGAATCGCTTCTGCTTCTTCCGAAAAACAATTACTGATAAGACCTACCTTGATTCCTTTTTCTTTCAAACACATAAGCATCGGAAGAATCTCCGAATGCAGGTTATCTGCACAAAGAGCAGTTCTTGCCAAGGATTTCCTCTTATCCATAATGGAATTCAAACGTGCTTCTGAATAACAGTTATACTGTTCCATCATCTCTTTCACCACTTGTTCTACGGTGGTATAACCACGGGTTCTGCTCGGTTCCGACGCACGCCACTTTGGTATGAATTCTTCTACCGGAATCCCTGCATCTTCTGCAATCTGTGTTCCAAAATAAATCGCTCTGCTCCCATGGAAATGTGTTATTAAAGTTTCAAACATATCAAAAATGACCACTTTAATCATTTTAAAATCCTCTCGAAATTCATGTAATTCAACTTTCTCTAGTTTAACACAAAAATAACCCTCAGTCTATTCCAGACTAAGGGTCATATTCACTATTTATTGTTGTATCAATCCAAATCGTTTCAGCACGCCCATCGCATCCATTGTAATCTCATCGTTTGCGCCCCAACTGATGTTAAATAAACCATTACCACCACCAGAACCCACAATATCTGCTGTCTTGTCTTCTCCGTCTTCTGTAAGTACGACGGTCAAACTTGCATAGCTTCCATTTCTAAAAAAGTACTTTTCAAAAGATAAAACTCCCACGTTTACAAGCCCTACGCGGCGATAATTTTCGCATATCAATTCTGCGTTTATTCCACTTTTTAAGGCAGCCGCAATTGCATCGATCGAATCAAAACATTGTCCTCTCATTTGAACACTTACACCACTCATGAAATCAGCCTCCTTTTATTTATTATACATCACTTTTGACTAGTTGTGTGTTTTAACTAAAGAAACAAGTCCAATAACAGCTAAAACAGGGAATGCTATTGCAAGCAATCCGTTAAACACTAACAACACTAAGAATAATGGTAATAAAACTACTGAAAATATAATTCTTGCAATTCCCCAAGTTACACTGATCGAGAATAATAAAATCTTCCCAAACACGACTAGCATTAAAATATAAAATATAATTGTCAACATATCATTGTTTCCTCCTCTATATAAATATCATCTTTTCTAAATCTTGATCTATCTTCAATTCCTAATATTTCACTATATGATTTCTGTTTACATATTTTTTCAATCAGGATTATAATTCGTATTCTTTCCGCTGGTGTCATAATCCCTTTCGCTCCTTTCTGCTTGATATAGTTATATTATATAGACTTTATATGTTGAAATAAATCTAAATGACACCCAAATAGACCTCCTTATTCCGCCAATTTGGAGATATATTATAAAGTTGTTTTCTTTTATAATGGAATTAGTTATAATGATTGTAATAACATGGGGGTTGAAAACATGGGAAGAAAATCGACAAAAGAAAATAAAAATATTTATCAGATCAGTCGCGAAAATATGGAATTATCCCGCGACGCGGCAGCTGAGGTACTTGGGTTTGTATCTGCGGATCGTATTGAAAAAATTGAAAATGAAAGGTCTGTTCCACATCCTGATGAAGTGCTTGCAATGGCAGAAGGTTATAAAAATCCATCCTTATGCAACTACTTCTGCTCACGTGAATGTCCTATTGGCCGTGAATATGTTCCTGAAGTAAAAATCAAAGATCTTTCACAGATTACTTTAGAGATGCTTGCGACACTCAACCGTCTCACGAAAGAGAAAGAACGACTGATTGAAATCACTGTTGACGGAGAACTCACAGAAGATGAGATTCCTGATTTTGTCCAGATTAAAGACGATTTGGAAAAGATGGCTCTAGCCATTGATTCCTTGAACTTATGGGTGGATCAGACAATCGCTTCTGGTAAAATAGATAAGAACCTATTAGAAAAGTAAATCAAAAGAGCTTGAGACAACCTCAAGCTCTTTTTAGTATCCAAAAATCTCTTTTGCCTTTTTCATATTTTCTACAATTGGAACCTGGAATGGACATCTTGTTTCACACGCTCCACAACCTATACAGTCTGAAGCCTTCGCTTCCAGCACTGCATAGTGTTCTCTCACTGTTTCAGGCACTTCCCCTTGTGCTTTCGCCAGATTTAAAAACTTCGTCACCGTAGCAACATCTATTTTTTTCGGACAAGGAGCACAATGTCCGCAATACATACAATGTCCCGACCAGCTAATCTTTGGAAATTGCGAAAATATCGTCGCATAATCTTTTTCCTCGTCTGATGCAATTTCATAGCGCAGCGACTCTGCTAAATTCTGCATACTGCGAACACCAGACATAACTGTCGCCACACCTGGTCTTGTAAGTGCATAATGAATACACTGAATTGGCGTCATTGCCATTCCAGCTGGCGAATACTTTGTTAAAAGATCCCCTCCGCCAAATGCTTTCATAACTGTGATACCTACACCTAGGCGCTGACATGTCTCATATAACAGTTCTCTCTTTGGTTCCAAATTGAACAGAGGTTTTGCGTAGCTTCTCTCTGCCCAAAGTTCTTCAATATTTTCTGTTGCCGGAAGCAGATCATAACAAGGATTCACACTAAACATCAACACTTCAATAAGACCGCTGTTAACTGCTGCAAGAGCCACATCCGGGTTGTGACTGCTAAGGCCAATATGTTTAATAACACCCTTTTCCTTTAGTTGCTGAGCATATTGCATAATCTCTCCATTTGCAATATATTCCCACATTTCCACAGAATCCACATAATGAATCATCCCTACATCCAGATAATCTGTCTGCAGATTTTCCATCATGCTTTCAAACGAACGCTTCACATCTGCCATTCGTCTGGACACTTTATACTGTCCATTTTCCCAGACAGTGCACAGGTGTCCCTGAATCACAAAGTTTTCTCTTTTTCCTTCTAAAATTTTTCCGATTCGTTTATGTAAATCTGGGTTGGGGCTGTAAAGATCCATACAGTTTACCCCTGCAGCCATGGCAATCTCAAACATTGCTTTAGTAAAAGTTTCATCTCTATACACAAACCCTTCACATCCCAAAGCAATCTCGCTGACTTTTAATCCAGTTCTTCCAAGTTCTCTATATCTCATTTTTGCTTCGCCCATTTTATCCTCCTTCTACAAATTTGTGTAAAATAATCCTAGTAACATTTGCACTACAATGGACACCGCTGTGATGGAAACCCAACAGCAGAATCCCATTACAATCGGTTTTCCACCTTTTTTCACTAATTTCACCAAATTCGTGTTAAGACCAATGGCACACATCGCCATGGTGATGAAAAACTTGGCAAGCCATTTCATTGCTTTCACGAAATAAGTATTGTAGTAAACAGCCAATGGAACATCACCCATTGTTCCTACGATCGTCGTGATAATTGCGGCACCGATGAAATATAAAATAAACCATGGGAATATCTTTTTCACAGAGAAGTCACTTCCTGCTTTTCCTTCTTTTTTCGCTTGATATGTGCGATACAACGCAAGCACTAAAGTAATCGGAATGATTGCCAGAGTACGAACAAGTTTTACTGTTACAGCTGAAGACAAAATCCCTTCCACACCATACAATCCTTCAGCAGTTGAGGCAACTGCTGTTACCGAAGATGTATCATTTACCGCTGTCCCTGCAAAAATCGCAAATCCTTCTGTCCCAAATCCAATCGCCTTTCCAAAACTTGGAAACACAAGCGCTGCAATAACATTAAACAAAAAGATGACCGAAATAGCCTGGGCAACTTCTTCATCATCAGCATCAATTACTGGTGCAGTTGCTGCCACCGCAGAACCGCCACAGATAGAAGAACCAACACCGATAAGGCAAGACACTTTTCCATCCATCTTTAGCACTTTCATCATAATAAAAGATACAATTAATGAAATACTAATTGTAGAAACGATAACTGGAAGACTTTGTCCTCCCATTTTCGCAATTGTTCCAAGATTCAAAGAAAATCCTAGAATAATAACTGCCCACTGTAAGATTTTTTTGGAAGTAAATTTGATACCAGCTTTTAATTTCTTGTGTTCCGCTACCTTGGAACAGCTCATAGTGATCAACATACCCATGAGAATAGCCAAAACTGGAGCTCCTATGATCTCCATAGAGAAACTTCCGAATTGTAAGCCACTAAGAATTGTTGCAACTGCTGCTACTACTCCACATAATATAATTCCAAACATTCTAATGTTCTCCTTTACTCGTATTATACCTATTATAACACATATCCTAATTAAAATAAAAACTTATCCAAAATCAATAATAATTATCATTTTTATTATTGACATTATCTGAATCCTATGTTATCATAAACTCAACAAAGAAAAACAAGAACTCAAGGAGGATACAACTTATGAAAAAATATATTTGCGGACCATGCGGTTATGAATACGATCCAGTATTAGGAGATCCAGATAACGGAGTAGCACCAGGAACAGCATTCGAAGATGTTCCAGAAGATTGGGTTTGTCCAATCTGCGCAATGGGCAAAGATGTATTTGAAGAAGAATAGAATATTGACATAATTTGAGGGGGCTGATTTATTCAGCCCCCTCCACTTGTTATTCTTCTTTTTTTCTACTGTCAAAATATTCAAATCTTTCAATGGTATCTAAAATATCCTGGAAATCTTCTCGTGGTGCAATATCTAGATATTTTCTCAACAGTTCTGTTTCCTTACCTCTGTAACGGCCATAGAAAATATCAAAGAGATTGTGTCCCCGCATATATATTTTGAAAGTTTCAAAATTTTCTTTCAACTCTTTAATCGTATAAATACCCTTTCCAAGAACCTGAATCAAATGACGTCCACTGGCAATTTTACGCAAGTATTGTTTCCACTTGCTTAATAAGATTTTCCAGAACTCTTCTTCACTTTTCACAACCCCTAGTTCTGCCATTACCTTTGGATTCAGAAAGTAGTTTTCAAAAGAATAGTATTTCAAAATCAAAACATTATCCCGTGTCACTCTTGGCAGACGGTCGATATCCTGCTTATTGCTTCTGCGATAATATTGACACAATTGTTCTGCCAGTTCCTCCGGATCTTTACCATCCCCATCTCGTATCATCAAAAACTGATCTCTGAGATACAACTGATTCATATATTTTAAATTCGCATATGTCTTAATGTTGGTACAACTATTGGTTGTCAAAATAGACACTCTGGACAACTCTCCGGTTTCATCATGCGCTTCTGGGAAATATTTTTCCAGCAAGAGTGGTAATCTGAACTTATCTTGTTTTCCTTCTACGATAAACACAAAATCCACATTCAAGAAATCGTTGGCACTATATCCAAGATCATCCAGTATATCATCCAAGTCCGCATTTTTTCGTGCTTTCGAATATCCCTCTGCGTCCAATACCATCTGACACAATTGTCCTCTCGTAAAATTCGCCACCATATTTGGAGAATGGGTTGTAAAGATTACTTGGTTTTTCTTCGACAGTCTGTATAGTATCTTACTAGCTTCTTTCTGAAGCGAAGGATGTAAGAATAATTCAGGATACTCGACAATTACAATACTTGGCATTTGTTTCTCGTCTTCAATATAGGTTTCCAACAAAGACAACATATAAATGCTTCTCATACCATTTCCAAGTTTCTCTACTGGAGTCAGGTGCTTCGCTTCTTCATGCCATGCATCCACCTGCACATGAAGCGCTTTATCCATGTCCAAAGACATGGTGTATCGAATATCTTCTACTCCTCCATTTTTGCGATAATTTTCATTGACCTTTTCAGAGAAATCCTTCAGGTTCAATTTGTACATTTTATACTCTAAAAGTTTTGCTGTTTCATCTACCCGCAGTTCTTCTGGCGACTTTTTGTTGATCATTCCAATACAATTAAAACAACGATTGCATATTTTCGCTGAATCAAACATACAGATATCCGAACGCAGTAATGTCAACTCTTCTGAATTTTGGAACATCATCAAATCTTCCTGGAATGGTCTGACGTTCCTTGTTGTGTCGATAAAATAAAGTTTCGGCAATACGAATGGAATATATCGATTATGCTTCTTGAATCCATCTTCATATCTGATTGCACCTGTCTGATTGATCACACAAGTAAACTTTAAAATCTCCTGCTTGTATGAAGGCAGTTTTTCGCAGAAATCCCGTTTCCAAGATTCATATCTTTTATAACTGCTGACAATACCTTGCTGATGTAACTGCTGCAGATCTTCCTCTGTAATCTCAAGTTCCATACTAATCTCGATATTTTGTTTTTTCTCATTGAAATCTGTTTCACTTACCACATAGTCTGATGTTACTGTACGAATTGCATCTAAAACTACCGTTTTTCCAGAATTATTTTTCCCCACAAGAATCAACGCATTTTCAATATCGTTTATATACAATTCTCGAATGGACTTGAAATTTTTAATATGAAGAGATCTAATCTGCATAATAACCTCCTATACTGTCTCGTTGTAATGGAATAAGTAAAATCGGAATAAACCGGCGCCTTGCACGGCTATCAGGGAAATAGGAATCACCCACATTTCCGGTGATGGGTCTGACGGAAGAAAAATCTTCCAGATAAACACGATGTTTACTATGAGCAAAACAAGCACTGGCCACCATTTATGTAAGAACCATAGCAGGTCCTTTCGTGGTTTCGAAATATTTTCGCTCTTTACATCACGATCTTTTGCAAAGCAATGTACGATTGCCACCGGAAAACCTCTCACACTTTCATAGTATCTTTCTGCTGTATATTCTATGCCATCCATAACAAATTCTGGATACATAGATTCTTTAGTAATTACTAAGTCTTTCTTTTCTTTATTCGCATACTCAAACAGCACATTTGTGAATTCTCTTACATTTGTCACGGCACCGTCTGGAATAAAAGTGAAGTCTCTTCCTTCATTTAACTCTTTTATTTTCTTATAATCATCTGCCCATGCCTGGAAGAATCCTTTTGGTCCCGATTGATTCATTTCCTCAAGACATTCATCCACATTTAGCATCTGCAATTCGCGGTCTTTCAATCTGTCACAAAATTGAATTGCCAACTGTAACTCTTGTGCTTGTTCCTCCAATCGTTTCTTTTGTTCTATAATGGCATTTGATAAAGATTGCTCACTGGCAAGAACAGCACGTATATGTTCCAAAGGCATATCCAACATACGAAGCATTTTGATAAGCTTTACTCTTCGAATGTCATCTTCCCCATATTCACGATATCCATTTTCTTCGTTTCGATTTGGAACTAAAAGTCCTTCTTGTTCATAAAAACGAATATTACGTTTAGAAACGCCTGTCTGTTGTTCTACTTGATTAATATTAATTTTTTCACTCATATTATTCACCCTCCTGATTTAAGCTTAAGGGTTTCACCCAGTGAAAGGTCAAGCTTTTTTATATTATATCACAAAATATACTTAAAAGGTTTTTGATAAGTGAGAATTTAATGCCCAATAAATTTTCTTGTTAGGCATCAAAAGATAATTATCCATCATCATTGCCTAAGTGTACTACTCATTAGATACTACTTCAAAAAGAAAGCCAGTTGACGCCCAGTTTTCTTAATAATTAGGCATCAGAGTAGTAGTTAGATTAATCTACGCCCAACCCCAAAACCTCACAATAAACTCCAATTCCCTAAACAAAAAAAGATTTCCAGAGAGTCTCGCCTCTCTGAAAATCTTATTCATATACTTACATTTCGTATATCTTCTTTTCGCCGTAAAGATTTACCCAATCCTTTTTAAACCCATCTACCGCAAATCGAATAATTGCATTATCCACCATCATAGTGAGCAAATCAACGGAAACCGTTACCGCATGTGCCCCTGCCTTTAAAGAATCCAACACTTGCTCTGTATTCTTAAAACTGGCCGCAAGAATCTTGGTTGATTTTCCGTGTGTGCGATATAATTCCGCAATCTCACTTACAACCTTCTTACTATCCATATTCAAGTTATTCATACGGTTAAAATATGGAGCCATATAATCGGCGCCTACACTGGCTGCAAGCATAGCTTGCTGTACTGAGTATACTGCAGTTGCTGTCACGTTTGCTCCTATCGCTTTTAAATGCTTCATGGCGCAAACACCTTGCTCATTTACCGGAACCTTGACGTAGACTTCTTTTCCAAGGCGTTCACGGATACATTCCGCTTCCTTCACCATCTCTTCCCAAGTGTCTGCTGTCACTTGAACATGCAATTGCTTGTCTCCGATCAATCCCTTGATTTCTTCAAGAAGAGGCCAGAATTCTGCCTTTTCGCGAGAAATGATCGTAGGATTTGTAGTAACACCAACCACTTCGTAAAGAGCCATATACTTTTTAATCTGCTCAATATTGGCAGTATCTAATAAAATTTCCATAGGTTCTATGCCTCGTATCTAATTTTCTTTTGCACATCTTGTAAACTCTTTTCAACACCCGCTGCAACAAGAGAATACAACGCTGCACCATAAGCAGCTTCTTCTTTACATACTGGAATTGCAAGTTTCATTCCAAACATTTCTTCTGCAAGTTCACGAAGAAGCGGATTTCTGCGAATACCATTTCCTGAACCTACAAGTTTTGTTGGTTTGCTTCCTTTTTTGTCGCACATTACCTCGTACATTTCAAAGAGTTCTCCTAAAATACCTTTTAACATACCAAGTGTCATAGCTGCTGGTGTGAAATTGAGCACGCCAATATTTTGGATAGAGCCACGTTCTTCTGGATTTGATCTTGTTCCAGAAAAAGTTGTTCTGATTTTCCATGCTGCATCAGAGCCATTCTTTTCTTTGAAATCTCTTGCTTGTTTTTCCATGATCGCATATAAAGACTCGTCGCTTCCTGCAATTTCACGATAAAATTGCTCTAACATTGCATAAGATCTTCCGCCACAAAGGCCACTGCCAACCAAAAGGTCTGTGCCTTCTACACATGGACGAAGTTCGATAGCACCGCCACAAGCAATATAGTTTTCTGTACCCACAGAAACCTGACTTCCTGTTCCAATATTTACAAGAACGGTGTCACACACATCACTTACTGAACCCAAAACGCTGGCCTGATTATCACCAAGAGAAACCATAACTGGAATTCCATTTGGCACGTTGCCGACTGTTGTTCCCATGATTTCATGTTCCTTGAGAAGTTCTGGCAAATAGCTTGTCTTCACGCCAAGTTTGTCCAATTCTTCTACTAAGAATTCTTTCTTTTCGAGATCATAGCATCCCCAGCTTGCGGCCATATCTGTCGCGATTACAGCCTTTGATGAGCCACATAATTTCATTCCCATATAATCGCTGATCGTTACCATCTTCACAGCATTTTCTGGAATCATATGATTCATTTGCATATAGTAATGTGAAACTAAACCAAAACCTGTAGAAGCCGCGCCGCCTGTTGCTCTGAGTGCTTCTGCGTAAGTTCTTCCGTCTTCCATTTTTTCATTTCCACTGCCATCTTGCCAGATGTAAAGTGGACTTGCCGCATTGCCTGATGCATCTACATACATCATACCGTGCATTTGTCCTGTGAGACCAATGCTGTCTACCTTCCCACACTCTTCCATCAGTTCACAAACTGCTGCCTCTGTGAATTTCCAAAGTTTTTCTGGGTCCTGCACTCTGGCTGCTGGTATATGTCCTTCAATAAACCCTTCATGAGCAATTGTACGAGTTCCTAATGAAGCGCCTGTTTCTGCATCGATTACAATAACACTGAT
>JAZQMU010000187.1:0-10356 GCA_045543595.1 Faecalimonas sp. | reverse complement strand
CGTTCTCACAGGTTTCAAATGGATCGGCGATCAAATCGCAGGTTTAGAAGCAGCTGGCGAAGTTGACAGATTTATCTTCGGTTTCGAAGAAAGCTATGGTTACTTAGCAGGACCATACGTAAGAGATAAAGATGCTATTATCGGATCAATGCTTATCTGTGAAATGGCAGCATACTACAGAAGTATCGGTTCTTCTATCAAAGAAAGATTGGAAGCAATCTACGCACAGTATGGTCGTTACTTAAATAAAGTTGATAGTTTTGAATTCCCAGGACTTTCAGGAATGGATAAGATGGCATCAATTATGGATAACCTTCGTCAGAATCCACCAGCAGAATTCGCTGGCTACAAAGTAGTGAAAGTAACTGATTATAAGAAACCAGAAGAAACAGGACTTCCAGCAGCTAACGTATTAACATACGATTTAGAAGGTGGAGCACAAGTTATTATCCGTCCTTCAGGTACAGAACCAAAGATCAAAGCTTACTACACAACATTAGGAAAAGATTTAGCAGAAGCACAAGCACAAAAAGATGCATTGGCAGAAGCTTTAAAACCAATCTTTGCATAAGCATGAGTTTTAAAATCGAGTCACGAAAGTGGCTCGATTTTTTGTTGAATGAATTTGTCGAACTTGCTATAATAGAAATGTTACAATAAAACACATGAAAGAAGATTAGAAGAATGAATAAAAATTTGAAAAAACTGTTTAGTTATTATAAACCATATAAAGGAATGTTCTTTGCAGATATGTTTTTTGCAATTCTTGGTGCAGCAGTTACCTTGGTCGTTCCATTGGTCGTAAGATTTATCACAAATGAAGTGGTTTATTATGAGATAGATCAGGCTGTGAAGACAATCTGGATACTTGGCGGTGTTATGGTGTTCCTTGTCGTTATCGAATATGGATGCAATTATTTTATGGCATACTATGGTCATGTGATGGGAACTAAGATGGAAGCTAATATGAGAAGAGATATCTTTGGACATTATCAGAAATTATCATTCTCATTCTTTGATGATCGCAAAGTCGGTGAATTGTTATCTCGTGTAACCAGCGACTTATTTGATATCACAGAGCTTCTTCATCATGGGCCAGAAGATGTGGTGATCTCATTGATCAAACTTGTGGGTGCATTTTTTATTTTGATCAATATTGATGTGCATCTTACAATCGTAACATTTATTTTTATCCCAATTATGGGTGTGTTTGCAAATTATTTTATTAAAAAAATGCGTCGCGCTTTTCGTCAAAATAGAAAGCGAATTGCAGAAATCAACAGCCAGATTGAAGATAGTCTTTCTGGGGTACGTGTTGTAAAGTCTTTTGCAAACGAAGAAATTGAATTGGAAAAATTCCAGGAAGGCAACCGCAATTTTGTGGAAGCAAAGAAATTGAGTTATAAGTATATGGCGGGCTTCCATTCGGGTCTTCAAGCCATGACAACAATGGTGACAGTGTTTGTTATCTTGGCAGGTGTAAGTTATTTGACAAAAGGCTCGATTCGGGTGACAGACTTGATTACATTCCTTCTTTATGTCAATAATTTTGTTGAACCGGTAAAGAAACTCATGAATTTTTCAGAAACATTTCAGAACGGATATGCTGGGTTTGAACGTTTCATGGAAATCATGGATATACAGCCAGATATCACAGATGCAGAAGATGCCATTTCCGTAGATAATGTAAAAGGAGATGTAACATTTGAAAATGTATCGTTCCATTACAGAAGTAACAATGAAGATGTGTTAAATCATGTCAATCTGAACGTGAAAGCGGGAGAATACATGGCATTAGTTGGGGCATCGGGAGTAGGAAAGACAACTCTTTGCAGTTTGATTCCTAGATTTTATGAAGTGTCTGACGGTTCCATTAAAATTGATGGGACAGATATCCGTAAATTTAAATTAAAAGAACTTCGTTCGCAGATAGGTATTGTGCAACAGGATGTATATCTTTTTGGCGGTACTATTTTAGAAAATATCCGATATGGAAAGCCAGGTGCTACAGATGAGGAAGTTGTTCTTGCGGCAAAACGGGCAAATGCACACGATTTCATTATGAGTTTTCCAGATGGATATATGACAGATATCGGGCAGCGTGGCGTGAAACTATCAGGGGGGCAAAAGCAGAGACTTTCCATTGCCAGAGTGTTCTTGAAAAACCCACCAATTTTAATTTTTGATGAGGCAACATCGGCACTTGATAACGAAAGCGAAAAGGTAGTACAACAATCGATGGAAGAGTTGGCTAAAAATCGTACAACTTTTGTGATCGCGCACCGATTATCGACAATCCGCAATGCACAGCGTATCCTTGTTCTCACAGAAAAAGGTATTGAAGAAGAAGGAACTCATGAAGAATTGATGAAAAAAGAAGGAGCATATAAGTCTCTTTATCAATTACAATTCCGTTCGTAAGGAGAAATAGTTTGAGAGAAGTAGTATTTAAAAAAATAGAAATGGAGGATCAAAAACTGATCCAATCGTACTTTGATAAGTACCCAAGTCGCAGCTGCGAAAAATCTTTTGGGAGTGCTTATCTGTGGTCGAGACACTATAAAGTGACTTTTGCTGTGATTGAAAATGCACTCGTTTTTTGTTCTAATATTGAAGGAGAATCATTTTCTTATCCACTTGGCGAAAAAGAAGAAGCAAAAGCAGCAATCGATACTTTGCTTATCTATACAAAAGAAAAAGGCATTCCATTTTTCTTATATAATGTAACAGAAGATCAGTGGGAAGAGTTACAAAACTGGTATCCGGAAAGGTTTGAGATTGAATATAACAGAGACGTGGCTGACTATGTTTATGAGTCTGAAAAATTAGCCACATTAGCAGGTAAAAAACTTCATTCCAAGAGAAATCACATTAATAGATTTAAAGCAGACAATGAAAACTGGAGTTACGAATCTATGTCAGAAGATAACCTGGAAGAGTGTTTTCAGATGGCGCTCAAATGGCGTAATGAAAATGAATGTGAAGGTGACTGCGGCAAGATTGCAGAAATGTGTGTAACCTTAAATTCACTTCGTTTGTTCAAGGAATTAGGGTATAAAGGCGGCATTCTCCGAGTGAATGGAGAGATTGTTGCATTTACCATTGGAGAAGCGCTGACTGACGATACATTTGTGGTTCATATTGAAAAAGCTTATGCAGATATTCAGGGAGCATATCCAATGATCAATCAGCAATTTGTTGCAAATGAATGTATGGATTATAAGTATATCAACCGCGAGGATGATACGGGTTCAGAAGGACTGCGAAAAGCGAAGTTATCATATCGCCCGGCATTTTTAATAGAAAAGGGACTGGTTAAGGAGGCATAATAATGATTGCAGAAAAAATGAAAAATATGGTAGCCAATAGTTCGGCAATTCGTGCAATGTTTGAGGAAGGAAATCGTCTGGCTCAGATTTACGGCAGGGAAAATGTGTACGATTTCAGTTTGGGTAATCCAAATGTTCCAGCGCCAAAAGTTGTGAAAGAAGCTATTATTGAGTTGTTAAATGAGGAAGATCCGGTAAAACTTCATGGATATACAAACAGCAATGCGGGATATCCAGAAGTAAGAGATGCAGTTGCCAAGTCGTTGAATGAAAGATTCGGTACAGCTTTTGAAGAAAAGAATATCGTAATGACGGTGGGCGCAGCTGGTGGTCTTAATGTGGCACTTAAGATCCTTCTCAATCCAGGAGATGAAGTGATCACATTTGCACCATATTTTGGAGAATACAGAAGTTATACAGCGAATTTCGATGGAGTGCTCATTGCAATCTCGCCAGATACAGAGACATTCCAACCAAAGCTTGATGAATTTGAAACAAAGATTACAGCAAAGACGAAAGCAGTAATCGTAAATACACCAAACAATCCAACGGGCGTTGTTTATTCAGAAGAAACAATCAAGAAAATGGCTGCTATCATGGAAGCAAAGCAAAAGGAATTTGGAACAGATATTTATCTGATCTCGGATGAACCTTACCGTGAACTTGCTTATGATGGAGTGGAAGTACCATATTTGACAAAATATTATGCAAATACAATCGTAGGATACTCATTCAGTAAGTCGTTATCTCTTCCTGGAGAGCGTATTGGATACCTTGTAATTCCAAGTGAGGCATCTGACAGTGCGGATCTTATCTCAGCGGCAAGTGTCGCTACACGTATCCTTGGTTTTGTAAATGCACCAACATTACAACAGAAAATGGTAGTGAAGTGTTTGAATGAGCAGACAGATATTTCTTACTATGATAGAAATCGTGAAACTCTATATAATGGTCTTTTGGAATGTGGTTTTGAATGTATCAAACCAGAAGGTGCATTTTACCTTTTTGTGAAATCTCCAATTGCAGATGAAAAAGCGTTTTGCGCAGCGGCAAAGAAATACAATATCCTGATCGTACCAGGAAGTTCATTTGGATGCCCTGGATTTGTACGAATGGCATATTGTGTTGCCTATGAAACGATTGTAAATTCATTACCTAAATTCAAAGAACTTGCAAAGGAATTTTTCTAAGATGAAAGCATTTGAACAGAATATTCGCAAAGTGGAACCTTATGTTCCAGGCGAACAGCCACAAAGAAAAGTGGTCAAACTGAATACGAACGAGAATCCATATCCGCCAGCGCCAGGTGTGAGGGAAGCACTTATGGGAATGGATGTAGACAAGATGCGTCTTTATCCAGATCCGACTGCGGGAAATCTTGTACACGCATTGGCAGAGTATTATGGCGTGAAGGATGAGCAGGTCTTTGTGGGAGTTGGCTCTGACGATGTACTGGCTATGTGTTTTTTGACGTTCTTCAATTCGGAAAAACCAATTCTGTTCCCAGACATTACATATTCTTTCTATAAAGTGTGGGCAGAGTTATACCGTATTCCATATGAATGTCCAAAAGTAGATGAGAATTTCCGCATTGTGAAGGAAGATTATTATAAAGAAAATGGCGGTATTATTTTCCCAAATCCAAATGCCCCAACTTCAATCTATGAAAACCTTGATTTTGTGGAAGATATCATAAAACACAATCAGGATGTCATTGTGATCGTGGATGAAGCGTATGTGGATTTTGCAGGGGAATCTGCTATAGAATTGGTTGAGAAATATGAGAACCTGATCGTGGTTCAGACTTTTTCAAAAGCTCGTTCTATGGCGGGAATGCGTATTGGATATGCCATCAGCAATCCATTGCTTATCAAATACCTGAACGATGCAAAGTATTCGTTTAACTCTTATACGATGAATCAGACATCCATTGTATGTGGAGTGGAGTCTGTAAAAGATAAAGCATACTTTGAAGAACAAGTTCAGAAGATTGTGGATACAAGAGAATGGACGAAGATAGAATTAGCCAGACTAGGATTCCAGTTTCCTGATTCTATGTCAAATTTTATTTTGGCAACACATCCGGAGCATAATGCAAAGAGTATGTTTGAAGCTTTGAAAGAAGCTGATATTTATGTGCGATACTTTAGCAGTGAACGTATCAAGGACTATTTGAGAATATCCGTTGGAACAAAAGAAGAGATGGAGAAACTGATTTCTTTCTTGACATCTTATATGGCAAAGACAAACTTCTAATCGATAGAAATCGTTGACACATAATCATAAAATTCTTATAATTTAATTTATAATATTTAAGAGGTGAAGCGATGCAAATGCGTGAAAAAAATGAGCAGAAAAGAAACGTTATGTGGAAAGTAGTGATCACGATTTCTACGTTAGTGATACTTTTGGTGTTAGGCTATATTTTGAATGGAATATTTACTGGAAATCCAATCAAAGGTGAATGGCAAAGTGAAGAAAAAGGATATGTTTTGGAAATTAAGGATGATGACAAGATGACTGTCAAAGGGAAGTTTGATGATCAGGACATGGAATTTGAACTGAAATATAGCCTGAATAAAGCGAACAAGCTGATTACGATCAAAGCGGATGCGGAAGAATATGATTATATGACGAGTGCATGGACTACAGATGAGACAAGTGATATGGCACGAACAACTAGTGTGACATTTTCATATAGTTTGGGACGCAAGACTTTAACTTTGACAGATCGTGATTATGGCGAAGAGTTTATATTTATAAGAAAATAAATCAATAGCAGATCCCTCTATGAAGTCATGGAGGGATTTCAAATTCTTTAACGGAGGTGGCATATGAAAAGAGATGAAACAAAAGTAATCCAGATTGGGAATGTGAAGATTGGCGGGGGAAATCCGGTTGCAATTCAGTCGATGACAAACACAAAGACAGAGGATGTGGAAGCAACAGTTGCACAGATTCTTGCTTTGGAAGCAGTAGGATGTGAGATCATCCGCTGTGCAGTGCCAACTATGGAAGCTGCAAAAGCTTTGGGGAAAATTAAGAAGCAAATCCACATCCCATTAGTTGCAGATATTCATTTTGATTACAAATTAGCGATTGCAGCGATTGAAAATGGAGCAGACAAGATTCGTATCAATCCAGGTAATATTGGTGATATGGATCGTGTGCGTCAGGTTGTGGAGAAAGCGAAAGAATATAATGTGCCAATTCGTGTGGGTGTGAACAGTGGTTCTTTAGAAAAGAATCTTGTGGAAAAATATGGAGGCGTTACAGCAGAAGGTATTGTAGAAAGTGCGCTGGATAAAGTACGTATTATCGAAGAATTGGGATATGATAACCTGGTAGTAAGTATCAAATCATCCGATGTACTTATGTGTGTGAAGGCCCATGAGCTGATTTCAGAACAATGTAATTATCCATTACATGTAGGTATTACGGAATCAGGTACAGTGCTTTCTGGAAATATCAAGTCTTCCGTAGGTCTTGGTATTATGCTATATCAAGGAATTGGTGATACCATCCGTGTATCATTGACAGGAGATCCATTGGAAGAAATCAAATCTGCAAAACTGATTTTAAAGACACTTGGACTTCGTAAGGGCGGCATTGAAGTTGTATCATGTCCAACTTGCGGAAGAACTAGAATTGATCTTATCGGTCTTGCAAATAAAGTAGAAAATATGGTAGCAGATATTCCTCTTGATATTAAAGTGGCCGTGATGGGCTGTGTAGTAAACGGTCCTGGTGAGGCAAAAGAAGCTGATATCGGAATCGCCGGTGGAATCGGCGAAGGACTTCTCATCAAAAAAGGAGAAGTTGTAAAGAAAGTAAAAGAAGAAGAATTATTAGAAACTCTGAGACAAGAGTTGTTGAACTGGGAGAAGTAGATGAAAAAGTTTTTTGATGTGTTTCCAACTTTAAAAGTGAATAGCGAAATGCGTGCTCTGTTTGCGGATGTGGAAGTGACGAAAGTCGCGACAAATGCAGACAGGACTTATTTGCATGTTCATTTTTTGAGTACACACTTGCTTTCTAAAAAACATGTGTATGCGATGGAAACAGCAATCAAAGAGCAGTTATTTGCCCAAAATCTAATATACATAAAATTGGTGGAAAAGTATCAGTTATCTATGCTCTATACACCAGAAAATTTATTAAAAGAATATCATGAAAGCATTCTTTGGGAATTGAAAAATCGCAGTATTGTAGAACACAATATGTATGCCAATGCAAAATGTCGCTTTGAAGAAGGGAATCAAGTATTTATTCAATTTGAGGATACGATCGTGGCAGAAGGAAAAGCAGAATCTATCGTGGCTCTTTTGAAAGAAATCTTTGAGGAACGCTGTCAGATTCCAGTTACGATTCATGTGGAATATGAAAAGGCGAAAAAGAGCAAAATGCAAGAACATAATGCGATTCGTCTTCAGCAGGAAGTAAATGCCATCGTGGAGCAGAATACTGCAAAACAGGAAGAGATGAAACAGGAAAAAGCTGCAGAAAAAGAAGCAAAGAAGGCAGAGAAAGAAGAGAAAGCGGCAAAAGCAGCACAGTATGCAAAAAGACAGGAAGCATACCGTGCTCAGAAAAAATCTGACGATCCGAATCTTGTGTATGGTCGCGATTTTGACGATGAACCAATCGAACTCCGTCAAGTTGTTGGCGAGATGGGTGAAATCACATTCCGAGGACAGGTGACCAGTTTTGAAACTCGCGAAATTCGAAACGAAAGAACCATCCTTATGTTTGCAGTAACTGACTTTACAGACACGATCATGGTCAAGCTTTTTGTAAAGAATGATAACCTTGCTGATATGTTAGGAGCAGTAAAAAAAGGCGCTTTTCTGAAAATCAAAGGGGTTACAACAATTGATAAATTTGACAGTGAGCTGACGATTGGATCTATTACAGGAATTAAGAAGATTCCGGACTTTACTGTAGCAAAAAAAGACACAGCCCCTGAAAAACGTGTAGAACTTCATTGTCATACAAAGATGAGTGATATGGATGGGGTTAGCGACGTGGTGGCTCTCTGCAAACGAGCTCACAGCTGGGGACACAAGGCGATTGCAATTACAGATCATGGTGTTGTGCAAGCGTTCCCAGAAGCAAATCATTTTATCGAAGGGTTAAAAGATGATCCGTTTAAAGTGATTTATGGTGTGGAAGCCTATATTGTTGATGACTCTACCGACATTGCAGTAAATGCAAAAGACCAGACTTTAGATGATACTTATGTGGTGTTTGATATTGAGACAACTGGGTTTAGCGCCACAACAGACCGTATTATTGAAATTGGTGCTGTCAAAGTGCAAAATGGCGAGATCATGGACCGCTATAGTACCTTTGTAAATCCAGAGGCACCTATTCCTTTTGATATCATAAATCTGACTAACATTACAGATGAGATGGTCATGGAAGCGCCAAAGATTGATGTTGTTCTGCCTGAGTTTTTTGCGTTCGTGGGGGATGCAGCATTAGTTGCTCACAATGCCAGCTTTGACGTTGGATTTATTGAAGAAAATGCAAAACGACTTGGACTGAAATCCAAATTTACATATCTGGATACAGTGGCTCTTGCGAGAATACTGCTTCCAACATTAGCAAAATACAAATTAAATATTGTGGCGAAGGCGCTCAATATTTCTTTAGAAAACCATCACCGCGCGGTGGATGATGCTGCTGCAACAGCAGAGATCTTTGTGAAGTTTATTGAGATGCTGAAAGAGCGCGAGATCACGACTCTCGCAGGTGTGAATGAGTTTGGTGCTACGAACCCAGATGCGATCAAGAAGATGCCGACTTATCATGCAGTTATTTTAGCGAAGAATGACGTGGGACGTGTAAATTTATATACACTGATTTCCTTGTCACATCTTACCTATTATTCAAGAAGACCAAGAATTCCCAAAAGTGAATTTGCCCGTCATCGAGAAGGTTTGATAATAGGAACTGCTTGTGAGGCGGGAGAACTTTGCAGTGCGATCGTTGGAAACAAGTCCGACGAAGCGATTGCAAAAATCGTAAATTTCTATGATTATCTGGAGATTCAGCCGATTGGAAATAATCAATTTATGATTGAAAGTGATAAGTTTGAACACATTCAGACAGAAGAAGATCTTCGGGATATCAACCGCAAGATTGTAAAATTAGGTGAAGAGTTCCATAAACCAGTTGTGGCAACCTGCGATGTCCATTTTATGGATGCGGAGGATGAAGTTTATCGTCGCATCATTATGGCGGGAAAAGGGTTTGCCGACGCAGACAATCAAGCACCGTTATATTTCAGAACAACGGAAGAGATGTTGGAAGAGTTCGCTTATCTGGGTTCTCAGAAAGCATACGAAGTAGTCGTTACAAACACAAATATGATTGCAGATATGGTGGAAAAAATTTCACCTGTAAGACCAGATAAATGTGCCCCTGTTATCGAAGATTCAGATAAGCAGCTTCGTGATATCTGTTATAACAAGGCGCACAGTATGTACGGAGAA
Organism: Faecalimonas sp.; assembly: GCA_045543595.1. Taxonomy (GTDB): domain Bacteria; phylum Bacillota; class Clostridia; order Lachnospirales; family Lachnospiraceae; genus Faecalimonas. Next base: position 530 of record JAZQMU010000187.1, on the reverse strand, counting down.
GACTTGCCGCCGATTGTAGTAGAACGATTGGAACGTGAACTGAAATCAATTATCACCAACGGTTTTGCCGTAATGTATATTATTGCCCAGAAACTGGTATGGAAGTCAGTGGAAGATGGATATCTGGTAGGTTCCCGTGGATCCGTAGGTTCCTCTTTTGTGGCAACTATGGCTGGTATCACAGAGGTAAATCCGCTGAGTCCACACTACTATTGTAAGAAATGTCACTATAGTGACTTTGAGTCGCCGGAAGTACGAAAGTATGCCGGTGGTTGTGGCTGGGACATGCCAGATAAAAATTGTCCGGTATGCGGAGAACCGCTTGTGAAAGATGGATTCGATATCCCATTTGAAACTTTTCTTGGATTTAAAGGAAATAAAGAGCCGGATATCGACCTTAACTTCTCAGGGGATTATCAAAGTAATGCCCACAAATATACAGAAGTTATCTTTGGGGAAGGTCAAACCTTCCGTGCAGGAACGATCGGTACATTGGCTGATAAAACAGCATATGGTTATGTGAAGAATTA
>JAZQMU010000186.1:0-14216 GCA_045543595.1 Faecalimonas sp. | reverse complement strand
GGCATGATCATAATCGGAGTGATATATGGAACATTTCAGGGAACCATGCCGCAACTGACTGAGGCTGCACTGGGCTCATCCAAGGAAGCAGTCTCTCTTTGTATTACGATGATGGGAGTTATGTCTTTTTGGACAGGGTTTATGGAAATTGCGACGAAGGCTGGAATTATGGAAAGTCTTACAAGGTTATTTCGTCCGATTATCCGATTCTTATTTCCGGATATTCCAGAGGGACATGATGCAAAAGCGCATATTACAACTAATATAATTGCCAATATTCTTGGTCTTGGTTGGGCGGCGACGCCGGCCGGACTTCGGGCAATGGAGGCTCTAGAAGAATTAAATGAGGAACGTGGACATGATCGCACTGTGGCAAGTGATGAGATGTGTACGTTCCTCATTTTAAATATTTCTTCCTTACAGTTAATTCCTATGACGATCATCGCGTATCGTAGTCAGTATGGAAGTGTGAATCCGACGGGAATCGTAGGACCGGGGCTTGCAGCGACAGCCATAAGCACACTGGTTGCTGTTGTGTTCTGTAAGATTATGCAGATGGGAAGGAGTAGAAGATGAATTTTTTGATTTTCTTAAGTGATATGATTGTCCCTATGTTGATTTTTCTGATAGTTCTGTATGGAATCTTAGAACGGGTAAAAGTGTACGACGAGTTTATAAAAGGAGCAAAAAAAGGATTCTATACGGTAATACGGATCATGCCTACTTTAATTGGGCTTATGGTTGCAGTTGGGATTCTAAGATCATCCGGATTTTTGCTGTTTTTATCCGAACTTTTAGGGAACGTTACGAAATATATTGGTTTTCCATCTCAACTGATGCCGCTGGCAATCGTTCGGATGTTTTCGTCTTCTGCGGCAACGGGACTAGTGATTGATTTGTTTAAAGAGTATGGGACAGATTCGCGTATAGGAACGATTGCCTCTATTATGATGAGTTGTACAGAAAGTGTATTCTATACTATGAGCGTTTATTTTATGGTGGCAAAAGTAAAGAAAACCAGATATACATTGGCTGGGGCTTTGATGGCTACACTGGCAGGTGTTGCATCTAGTGTCTGGATTGCAGGATTCCTATAGAAAGTATTGCATTGTGTCGAAAAATGTGTATAATTGATATTACATATTTATGAAAAAAAAGTTTAGTATTATAAAACAAATGGAGGCGCTTATGGACATCGGAAAGAAGATTAGGCAGTTACGATTGCAGAATGATTTGACATTGGAAGATCTGGCATCGCGCAGCGAACTGACAAAGGGATTTTTATCACAGTTAGAACGTAACTTAACAAGTCCGAGTATTTCCACATTGGAAGATATTCTGGAAGCGCTTGGAACGAATCTGTCCGATTTTTTCCACGAGGAAGAGGAAGAACAGGTTGTGTTTACGACAAAGGACTTTTTTGTAGATACGCAAGATGAATATCAGATAGAATGGATCGTGCCGAATGCGCAAAAAAATGAGATGGAGCCGATTCTTCTTACGCTTCCGCCAAAAGGAAAAAGTCAGGAGATGGAATCCCATTTTGGAGAAGAATTTGGTTATGTACTAAAAGGGACTGTCACTTTAGTGCGAGATAACAAAAAGTACAAACTGAAAGCAAAAGACACATTTTATGTAAATGGACGAATTAGCCATTATTTATATAATCATGGAAATAGTGAAGCATTGGTGTTGTGGGTGACAAATCCACCGATGTTTTAAGGGAGGAACATAAATGGAAAAGAAAAAACTGATTGAGTTTCGAAATATTGTAAAAAGATTTGATAGCCAGATTGTTTTAAAAGGCGTAAATCTCGATATTTATGAAAAAGAATTTGTTACCCTTCTTGGACCTAGTGGATGCGGAAAGACAACTCTTCTCAGAATCTTAGGTGGTTTTCTTGATGCGGACGAAGGTAGTGTTATGTTCGATGGAGAAGAAATCAGTAAGAAACCGCCATACGAAAGAGAATTGAATACGGTATTCCAAAAATATGCGCTGTTTCCACATCTCAGTGTTTATGAAAATATTGCATTTGGACTTCGTATCAAAAAAATGAGTCAGGACGTTATTGATCAAAAGGTTATGAAGATGTTAAAACTGATTGGTCTTGAAGGATATGAAAATAAAAATACAACATTACTTTCTGGTGGGCAGCAGCAGCGTGTTGCCATCGCCAGAGCTCTCGTAAATGAACCTAAGGTTCTTCTTTTGGACGAGCCTTTGGCAGCGCTCGACTTAAAACTTCGTAAAGAGATGCAATATGAATTAAAACGTATTCAACAGGAAGTTGGTATTACGTTTATCTTTGTAACACACGATCAGGAAGAAGCACTTACAATGTCAGATAAGATCGTAGTTATGAAAGGCGGAGAAATCCAGCAAGTAGGTTCTCCAGAAGAAATCTACAACGAACCAGCAAACCGTTATGTTGCAAACTTTATTGGTGAAAGTAACATTCTGCCAGGAGTTATGGTGGATGATTACAAGGTGCGCTTTGATGATAAGACATTTGACTGTGTAGATTTTGGATTTAAGAAGGATGAAAAAGTCGATGTAGTTATCCGTCCAGAAGATATCGATATCGTAGATGTGAAAGACGGCAAGATGACAGGGGAAGTGTTGAGTACGTTATTCAAAGGTGTTCACTATGAGATCATCGTGGAAACGGTTCCAGGAACAACAGTAACTGTTAACATGCATGTGCTTCGCAACCGTGATGTGACAAGTGAAGATGGAAAAGAAAAACTTAGTGCCAACGACTTCTATGTGGATATTGAAGATGTGAAGAATCTGGATGATAAAGAAATCATCGCATTGTCTAACGCTCAGGCGTGGGATCCAGAGACAGATGAGTATACATCTATCGCAAAGGTAGAGTATGAATTGGAAGAAAAGATTGGACGTTACCCAGTTACCTTCCAAACAGCAGCTGGAACATGTATTGAGAAGAGTATTTTTGTCGTGAATCAGCCATTCGTTAAAAATGAAAAAGCAAATGAAGCGATCATGGCATTTAACTTCTTTAAAACAGTAGATGAAATCTTGGAATCTCAGGCATTAGATACTGACATCAAGACATGGGCAAATGCACAAGGATGGAAACTCAGTGATGAAGATCAAAGTATTGATATCAGTGTAGATTATGATTTCGACCCTGAAGATGTGAAAGAAGGCGTATATAAAGTAACTTTCTCTACAACAGGTCGCGAATTTAAGATTCACACAACAGATTACTCAGCAGAAGGTGAAGAAGTTGGTTTGACATTCTTCCCTGAAGATATTCATGTTATGTCAAGGATGGTATTCGAATAATGAAAAAATTCTCACATTTAGCAGTTCCATATATTGTATGGGCGGCGATGATGCTTGTGTTGCCGATGGCGCTGATTGCGTTGTATTCGTTTATGCAGCAGGGTAATGCAGTTATTTCGTTCTCCTTTACATTGGAACATTATAAGAAATTTTTTACAGACCCAGATTTCCTCTTGATATTATGGAGATCTTTGGTCATTGCAATTAAAACGACAATTATCTGTCTTGCAATTGGATATCCAGTTGCGTACTATATTTCAAAATGTCGTGAAGGGATTCAGAATTTCTTCGTGCTCTGTATCACGCTTCCAACATGGATCAATGCACTTGTAAGAACATATGCATGGATCGGTATTTTAAGTGAAGGTGGAATTATCCAGACAATCTTGAAATTCTTGGGACTAGGTAATACAGAATTACTCTACACAGAAGGAGCAGTGCTTCTCGGTATGGTTTATAACTTCCTACCATTTATGATCTTGCAGATCAACACATCACTTTGCAAGATGGATCATTCATTGATCGAAGCGGCAGCAGACCTTGGAGCAAGCAGATCCCAGACATTCAGAAGAGTTACTTTACCATTGTCACTCCCAGGTGTTATCAATGGCATCACGCTGGTATTCCTCCCAGCAGTAAGTTCTTTCTTTATTCCAAAGCTTCTAGGCGGCGGACAGTATTTCCTTATCGGGAATCTGATTGAAAATCAATTTATCACTGCAGGTGAATGGAACTTCGGAAGTTCTATTTCTATGATCATGGCTATCGTAATGATGCTTATGATGATGGCAGTTCGAAATATTGAAAAACGAAATCAGGGCGGGAAGGAGGATAATTAGACATCATGAAAAAAGAGAAAAGTATATTTGGAAGAATCATGATGGTACTGCTTATCATTTTCTTCTATGCACCAATTATTTACATGATCGTATTCTCCTTCAATGAAGGAAAATCGCTCACTCATTTCACTGGTTTTTCCCTTCGCTGGTATCAGCATATGTTGGAATCCAGAGATATGATGGAAGCACTTTATACAACGTTCAGCGTTGCGCTTCTTGCGACAGCCATTTCCACAGTCGTGGGTACGATTGCAGCGATCGGGCTTAGCAAATCGAAAAAAGTGGTACGTGAAGTGATGGAGCAGATCAATAACCTGCCAATGATGAATCCTGAAATCGTTACAGCGATTGGTTTCATGCTGCTTTTCATTACATTCCGCGTGGATAAAGGATACGCGACTATGCTTTTGGCACATATCGCTTTCTGTATTCCTTATGTTATCTTGTCAGTTATGCCGAAGGTACGATCGTTAGATCCAAACCTTGCGGATGCTGCCATGGATTTGGGATGTACACCATTTCAATCTTTGATCAAGGTTATTGTACCTCAGATTACACCAGGGATCGTTTCGGGTGCGTTGATTGCTTTTACAATGTCGGTAGACGATTTTATCATTTCTTACTTTGTAACAGGACAAGGTGTTAAGAACTTAAGTATCATGGTGTATACCATGAGTAAGCGTGTAAATCCAAGTATCAATGCGATTTCGACAATGGTTGTTCTCATTATTACAATAGGGCTTGTTGCAATTAACGTACTTCCTATGATTGCTGCAAAACAGCAGGAAAAAGGAAAAAGCGGCAAAAAGGTATTTGCAATTCCAGCAGCCTTATTTGCAATGTTGCTCATTGGAGTATTTGCATTAAAAGGCGGAATGAAAGATTCTTCATTACCTTATGAAGGACAGACACTTCGCGTGTATAATACTGGTGAATATACAGGTGAAAATTTAATTCAGAACTTTGAAGAACTCACTGGTGCAAAAGTGATCATGGATTTGTTTGAATCCAACGAGCAAATGTATATCAAGATTGCAAATGGTGAAGCGTATGACGTGGTTATTCCAAGTGATTACATGATTCAGAGAATGATTTCGGAAGAACTGATTCAGCCACTTAACAAAGATGATCTGAGCTGCTTTGATTTGTTTGTAAATGAAGTGACAGATCTGGCATATGACCCGGGAAATGAATATTCTGTACCATATTTCTGGGGAACAGTTGGTATTGTTTACGATAAAACAAAAGTAAGCGAAGAAGAATTGCAAGAAAAGGGATTCAACATTTTCTTGGATGAAAAGTATAAAGGTGATATCTACCTTTACGATTCAGAAAGAGATTCCTTTATGATGGCACTGAAAGCGCTTGGTTACTCTATGAATACAGAAAGTGAAGAAGAGTTAAACACTGCTTACGAATGGTTGGTACAATGTGTAGAAACCATGGATCCAGAAATTGTAACTGACGAGATCATCGACAATATGGCACAAGGCAGAAAAGCGATGGGTATCGTATATTCTGGTGACGCTGCTTATATTATGAGTGAAAACGAAGACATGGGATTCTATATGCCAGAGACAGGAACGAACCTTTGGTGTGATGCCATGGTCATTCCATCCAATGCGGATAACGTGGAGCTTGCCCATGAATTTATGGACTATGTAAGTTCATATGAAGGTGCTTACGACAACTCAAGTTATGTCGGTTACACATCCCCTAATAAAGAAGTCATGGATGAGCTTTCTGGAGAAGGCGGAGATTATGAAGGAATCAATGCTTACATTCCAAGAACAGATAACGAAAATGATGAGATTTTCGAGTTCAATGGGGAAACTCGTAAGATTATCAGTAATCTTTGGAGTAAAGTGAAGATTGCGGCAAGTAATGCAAATAATTAAGGATAGGCTTAGGCCTATCCTTTTTGTTGCAAAAGATTCCAAACTATGTTGGTATATGGGAACATTTCAAACATTCTATATTCATTTCAAAGGATGATTCATCCAATATCTCAATGTTTGATAACTTAATAAAGGCTTTACAGTGATTTAAATCCACCTTATAATTAAAAGAAAAGGGTGGTGGAAAGTGTGATTGAATTGACTGAAAAAGAACGAAAAGACACAAAAATGTCAACTCTCTATGAAATGAGATTAATTGTGGCGGAAGATGAACGAGAAACCTTTACAAAAGAAGAAATATTGACACTGATAGACCAAATAGCAATAGTTGAAAAATAGTAACTAGATAATAATTTGTAAAGCCTTTATAAAACAACAAATAAAATAATTGTGGAGGGGTGAAATAATCGCCCCTCTATTTTAATATAGGTAATTTTGAATTATTTCAAATGGCGCAGGCCCAATTCCCAACAACTTTTTATGAAACTCCATCTGACTTCCATCAAATTCCTTTTTCAATTCCAATATTTCCACATATCCAACATAATATGAAAGATAATTAGCGGGATCTCCTAGTATAAGTTTGTAAATTTCATTAATCACATCTGCATCAGTGATTCCGTAGGAACTGAAGAATTGCAATGTATCATTTTCATCCCACCCATCATAATGAATTCCAATATCTGCCATAGCATATAATCCTAAAATGATCGAACTGTTTTTCTGTAAAATAGTTGCCACAGGTTTATCTAGGGGACTAATGTAATATGAACACATCTCTGCATAAGTTGCCCATCCTTCCACATAACCAGTAAAATTCAGCCAAGTTCGAATAGGGTCTGGGTGAGTAGAAGCATAGTAAGTGGTCTGATAAAGATGTCCGGGATAACCCTCATGAGCAAGCGTGGTAAAGAGAGTAATATCATCTGTCAGATAACCATTGTTAATGTAAATAACATTATTCTCGTAATTGTCAATAGCGGGTATCAGATAGAAGGCAGGACTTAGATGTTCTTCGAGAGTTGCGGGTACATCCTTCACGACAACGTTAACATCAGCAGGAGGCGGAAACGCATTTCCAATTTTGTTTTTCAATGTCTCTAATATTTCTTCGGGTTTCATGGTAATAGAAGATGCTTCCGACAGAGATTCTGGATGATTTTTTAATGTATCATGTAGACCTAAAACATCAGAATTTATTTGGTCTTGAATGAGTTTCTTGATATCTTTTATCGAACGGGAAGAACCTGTAGATGAACGGACAAGAAAGGCATAGTAATCCTTCCCACGAGGCAGCTGACATAATCCCTGTTTACTTGTACAAGAAGCTTTCAGTTCGGAAAGGGCAGACGTTAGATTTTCATAAGAGGGTATTATGAGAGATAAAATAGAATCTTTGTTTTGGGCTTCGAAATCAGATTGCTCTTCTTCTGATAAGTTTTCCAATTCTTCCAAGCGTTCTTTAAAAGTAGAGATCAGATAATGATTTTCTCCCATATCAATAAAAGATTCACATTGAGCAATCACCTCATCAACAACTGATTCAGTCATGAAAAGTCCAGTTTGGGCTTTTTCTTTTTCGAAACGGATAAGAGAATCAAAATAGGATGGAAATGTTTCTAAGAGTTTTAAATAAATTTGAACATCTTCGACATCATAAAAAGGATATTCAGCCAAAAGAATTGGCAACTGGACGTGAACGCCAGTGGTTGGACTTAAGGGCTCATCATAGAGAGCATAAGATACTCCTTGCTTGGAGAGATTCAGATAATAGGAAAGAATATCATAGGTAAGTTGATTTTCGGGAGATAGGTTATCATAAGGGAAATGAGTTAAGGCTGCTGATACATTTTCCAGATAAGACATCGATGCTAAAGAATCCTGAGAAAAAGTTCCAAGTGTGACAGACTGCTTAGTAATGTCATACTGTTCTGGATTTTTGAGAGTATAGTGCAGGTTGATTGTATTGGATGAAACTTCAGATTGAAATAAAGATTGAGTAAAACTGCGAAAGGCAGTATCTGCAGTTGAGGGAGTGGAAATTTCAGAACAACCTAGAAAAAGGAATATGACAAGAATAATAGGAATAAACAGTTTCTTTTTGGACATAAAAATACTCCAGATCAATTTTTCTACATTCTATGAAAAATTGATCTGGAGTATGAAAGATTAGACTAAACCATTGGATAGAATAAACCTGTGTTTACACCGATTGGAAGTCCAGCAGCAATCCAGATGATGAAGAGGATTGTCCAGCATACTAAGAAAGCAACTGAATATGGAATCATTGTAGCTGTGATTGTACCAATACCAGCTTTCTTGTCATAACGTTGAGCAAATGTGATGATTACTGCAAAGTATGTCATCATTGGTGTGATGATGTTTGTACATGAATCACCGATACGGTATGCTAACTGACAAAGTTCTGGGCTGTAACCTAATAACATGAACATAGGTACAAATACTGGAGCAAGGATGTTCCATTTTGCTGAAGCAGAACCCATGAATAAGTTCATGAATGCTGAGAATAAGATGAAGATGATCATAAGTGGAATCAATCCAATGTTGATGCTTCTGAAGAAGTTTGCTCCACCTAAAGCAATGATCGTACCTAATTTTGTGTAGTTAAAGTAGTTGATAAATTGAGCAGAAACGAATGCTAATGCAAGGAATGAACCCATAGAAGACATTGCTTTTGACATAGCATCACAAGCGCCGCTCTTGTTTGTAAATGTGCCAACTGTTCTACCGTAAGCGATACCTGGTAACATAAATAAGAATGTGATAAGTACTACGATACCGTTTACAAATGTAGAAGCTGGACTACCGAAAATCTGGCCATTTTCATTTCTCATGAACGAAGTTTCTGGAATACAAGCAATCACGATTACTGCAACGAAAATTAAAGCAACGATACCAGCGTTTCTTAACCCTTTTCTTTCTAAGTCAGTAATTGTTGTTAATGAATCGTCTTCTTCGCCTAATACTGCTGAATCAAATTTACCTAAACGTGGTTCGACAATCTTATCTGTGATAAATGTCCCTAAAATTGTGATAAGAAATGTAGAAGCTACCAAGAAGAAGTAGTTCCCCATAACTTGTACTTCGTAGTTAGGATCGATGATTGAAACAGCTGTCTGTGTGATACCAGCTAAAAGTGGATCTAATGTACCGATCAATAAGTTTGCTGAGAAACCGCCAGATACACCAGCGAATGCTGCAGCAAGACCAGCCATTGGATGACGGCCGTATGCACGGAAGATCATAGCTCCTAATGGAATTAAGATTACATATCCAGCATCACTTGCGATGTTAGACATAACACCTAAGAAAATTACCATTGGTGTGATCAATTTTGCTGGAGTTACTTTAACGGCAGCTTTTAATAATGCGTTGATCAAACCTGATTGTTCTGCAACACCTACACCGAGCATAGCTACTAAAACCATACCAAGTGGAGCATAAGTAGTGAAGTTACTTACTGCATGTGTCAACATGTAAGAAAGACCTTCTGGAGTAAGCAAGCTTACTACATTTACTGTTGTTTCAGCTAATTCACCATTAGAGATGAGTTCACCTGTAGCAGAAACGCCTAGCATAGAGCAGATTGCAGATATTACAACGATAGCTCCGGCTAAAACAGCAAATAATACGACTGGATGAGGCAATCTGTTACCAACTGCTTCAATCCCGTTGAGCCAGCGATTGTAAAGGCTGACTTTTTTTGTTGTTTTTGTCATTTTCCTATCTCCTTTTTCAAATTTAATATTTATAAATACATATCGGGCAACATTCTATCACAATGCAAGAGTGAAGTCAAAGAAATTATAAAAAAGCTATAAATTGGCAAGTGTTTCAGTTCTTGACACGAATGGTATCTTATGTTACGATTTTTGCATGTTTGAATACAAAAACGCAGTGATGAAAAGAGTACATTTTTGGAAGTTTTACAGAGAAACCCCATAAGCTGAGAAGGGTAAACGAAAGAAAATGGAAGATGGCTTCGGAGCGGTGTGCTGAGCGGATAATCCGTAAGGTACAATGGGTTCGCCCTTTACAGCGAGCGAGTCTTTGATGAGACTCATGGAGGTTAGTATCGCGAGGTACTGGCGAAGAGAAGTGGTAACACGGAGTATCCCGTCTTCTTATTAGTAATAGGAAGGGCGGGCTTTTTTTATTCCTTTAAAATAACGCTCTTCAATCCAAGTGAAACAAACGGAGGAAAAGAAAATGGAAAACAAGAAATTTTATATGACAACGGCCATTGCATACACATCAGGTAAACCACACATTGGTAACACATACGAATTTGTTCTTGCAGATGCGATCGCAAGATACAAAAGAAGCCAAGGCTATGATGTATGGTTCCAAACAGGTACAGATGAACATGGTCAAAAAATCGAATTAAAGGCAAAAGATGCTGGAATGGAACCAAAAGCATTTGTAGATGGCGTTGCAGCACAAGTAAAAGAAATTGCTGACATGATGAACACATCTTACGATTACTTCATCCGTACAACAGACGATTATCATGAAAAACAAGTACAAAAGATGTTCAAGAAAATGTACGAAAAAGGTGACATTTACAAAGGATATTATGAGGGGATGTACTGTACACCATGTGAATCATTCTTCACAGAATCTCAATTAGTAGATGGAAAATGTCCTGACTGTGGACGTGAAGTGCAGCCAGCGAAGGAAGAAGCTTACTTCTTCAAGATGAGTAAATATGCTGACAGATTAATTGAGCACATCAATACTCACCCAGAATTTATTCAACCTGTATCTCGTAAAAACGAAATGATGAACAACTTCTTATTACCAGGTCTTCAAGATCTTTGTGTATCAAGAACATCATTTACATGGGGTATTCCTGTAGAATTCGATCCAAAACACGTAACATACGTATGGCTTGATGCTCTTACAAACTACATCACAGGTATCGGTTTCGACTGTGATGGAAATCATACAGACCAATTTAACTATAACTGGCCAGCAGACTTACACTTGATCGGAAAAGATATCATTCGTTTCCATACAATTTATTGGCCAATTTTCTTAATGTCATTGGATTTACCATTGCCAAAACAAATCTTTGGTCATCCATGGTTACTCCAAGGTGACGGTAAGATGAGTAAGTCAAAAGGAAATGTTATCTACGCAGATGAATTGGTAGATATGTTTGGTGTTGATGCAGTTCGTTACTTCTTGCTTCACGAAATGCCATTTGATAACGATGGTGTGATCACATGGGAATTAATGGTAGAACGTATCAACTCTGACCTTGCTAACACATTAGGTAACCTTGTTAACAGAACCGTTTCTATGACAAACAAATACTTTGGCGGAACAGTGACAGATAAAGGTGTTGTAGGGGAAGTTGATGCTGATCTCAAGGCAGTAGTGGACGGAACACCAGCAGCGGTTGACAAAAAAATGGATGATCTTCGTGTTGCGGATGCAATTACAGAAATCTTTAACTTATTCAAACGTTGCAACAAATACATTGATGAAACAATGCCATGGGCATTAGCAAAAGATGAAGCACAGAAAGACAGATTAGAAACTGTTCTCTTTAACCTTATTGACAGCATTGAAAAAGGTGCAAAATTATTAGCTTCTTTCTTACCAGAAACGGCAGAAAGAATCTTAAAACAAACAAATGGTGGAAATGTAACAGACAAACCAGAAATCTTATTTGCCCGCCTTGACCTTGAAGAAGTACTCAAAAAAGTAGAAGAACTTCACCCACCAGTAGTGGAAGAAGAACCAGAACCAGAAGCAGAAGAAGATGTGATCGATATCGAACCAAAAGAAGAAATCACATTTGACGACTGGATGAAGTTACAATTCCAAGTAGGTGAAATCATTGCTTGTGAAGAAGTGAAGAAATCTAAAAAATTACTTTGCTCGCAAGTTAAGATTGGAAGCCAAGTAAAACAGATCGTATCAGGTATCAAACAACATTATTCTGCAGAAGAAATGGTTGGTAAAAAAGTAATGGTACTTGTGAACTTAAAACCTGCTAAATTAGCTGGTATCTTATCAGAAGGTATGCTTCTCTGCGCAGAAGATGCAGAAGGAAACCTTGCACTTATGACTCCAGAGAAACCAATGCCAGCAGGTGCTGAAATCGCGTAGGGGGTATGACTATGATTAGAATCGGTATCGTAGGTTACGGCAACATTGGTCGTGGCGTGGAACTTGCAGTAGAACGCAACGACGATATGCAATTAGTTGCAGTAGTAACTCGTCGTAATCCAGAAACAGTAAATGTTTTAACAGAAGGTGTGAAGAAAGTTCATTTAGATGATATTCTCACATTAAAAGACGAAGTTGACGTTATGATCCTTTGCGGGGGTTCGGCAACAGACCTCCCAGTAATGGGTCCTCAAATCGTGAAAAACTTCAATACAATCGACAGCTTTGACAATCATGCAAAGATTCCAGAATACTTTGCAAATGTAGATGCAGCTGCGAAAGAAGGCAATCATATCGGTATTATCTCAGTAGGCTGGGATCCAGGTATGTTCTCTCTTAACAGAATCTATGCAGAATCAATCCTTGTACAAGGAAGCACATACACATTCTGGGGTAAAGGTGTAAGCCAAGGGCACTCAGATGCAATTCGCCGTGTGCCAGGCGTGAAGAATGGTATTCAATACACAGTTCCTATTGAAGAAGCAGTAGATGAAGTAAGAAGCGGAAGTGAACCAGAATTGACAACCAGACAAAAGCATCTTAGAGAATGTTATGTTGTAGCAGAAGAAGGTGCAGATCTTACTGCAATTGAAGACGCAATTAAAACTATGCCAAACTACTTTGAACCATATGACACAACAGTAACATTTATCACGGAAGAAGAGTTGAAAGCAAATCACAGTAAGATGCCACATGGTGGGTTCGTGATCCGTACAGGAGAAACAGGAAGAGACGGCAATAAGCATGTGATCGAATATTCACTCAAGTTAGATTCTAATCCAGAATTTACTTCAAGTGTCTTAGTTGCATATGCGAGAGCTGCCTACAGACTTGCAGAAAAAGGTGAAAATGGAGCAAGAAGCGTATTCGATATCGCGCCAGCACTCCTTTCACAAAAAACTTCGGAACAATTAAGAAAAGAGATTTTATAATGAAACCTATGATTTTTGAAAGTCATGCACATTATGACTCTGAACAATTTGATGAAGACCGCGACGAACTTCTGAAGTCCATGCCGGAAAATGGCGTGGGAACGATTGTTAACTCGGGTGCAAATTGGGATTCTGTCACAGAAGTGGTGGAATTGGCTCAGAAATATCCTCATGTCTACGCGGCAGTTGGAATGCATCCAGATGAAGTGGGTGACTTGAACGAAGAAAGATTTGAGTATTTGAAATCCCAGGCACAGAAAGATAAGGTTGTTGCAATTGGTGAGATCGGTCTTGACTATTACTGGGATAATGAGTCTCACGATGTACAGAAGAAATGGTTTATCAGGCAGCTTGATCTTGCGAGGGAATTGGATCTTCCAGTCATTATTCATAGCCGTGATGCAGCAGCCGATACGCTGGAAATCATGAAGGAACATGGAAAAGGATTACGCGGTGTGATTCACTGTTTCTCTTATTCTATTGAGCTTGCAAGAGAGTATGTAAAGATGGGATTTCATATCGGAATTGGTGGAGTAGTTACTTTTAAAAATGGAAAGAAGTTAAAAGAAATTGCTGCGGAGATTCCGTTAGATAGAATTTTACTGGAGACAGATTGTCCGTATTTGGCACCAGTGCCATACAGGGGAAAGAGAAATAATTCTGCTTATCTGTCTTATGTTGCTCAGGAAATTGCTGTTTTAAGAGATGTAACTTACGAAGAAGTGGTTGCACAGACCGAATTAAACGGAAAGAAGTTGTTTAATATTGCGTAAAAATGAAGGTGCATATCCGATGGATGTGTACCTTTAATTGTTTGAAAATGTATTTTGTGCAAAAGGAGAAAAAACTCGCTAAGATTTTGTGCAAAAGAAGAAAAAACTCGCTCATTTTCTGTGAGAATGATTGTAAATTTAAGTGAAGATGGATATAATAATGAAAAGAGGAGGTGTGATATGACATATTTAAAGCGAAAAATCGACAAATTTTTACGAGAATGGAAGAAACAGGACGACAGAAAACCTTTGATTGT
>JAZQMU010000185.1:0-17893 GCA_045543595.1 Faecalimonas sp. | reverse complement strand
AAAATCCAATGGCGCTTGAAAGACAAGCGGCTTTTGAGAACCACATGTTATAATGAATCACTGCATAAATTGACATCAGTCCCCCCATGCTTGCTCCGCCAATCCCAGTACATTCTCTAAACGGGTACGTACGATATGTTTTATCAATATATGGTTTCACTTCATTGATAATCCAATCCATAGTCAACTCGCCTTTAGCAGCAAACTTTGCAAAATGTCCTCCACTCGCAGGATAAGGTAAATATTCTGAAAGTCGTTCATCGCCTTCATGTCCGCACTCGATACCAACGACAATCATATCCTTTCCGCATTGATCAAGAAATGTCTTCATTCCCCACGATTTCCCGTACGTTGCATCTTCATTGTAGAAAAGATTATGACCATCAAAAAAATACATTACCGGATATTGTTCGTCCGACTCATCATATCCTGCCGGCAAGTAAATATGAAGTGGTCTGTTCTTCTCCTCCGTTAAAAACGCAAAGTCACACTTCTCAACTCTACTTTTCATGTTCTTGCTCCTTATTCATTTATTTATAAACCGTATCTGATCAAATCTACACGCCCTTCCTCGACCACGATACCGTCTTTTTCTAATTTCATTTTCTGCCCTTCCAATCCACCAAAAGCAAATTGCTTAGAAAGTTCCCCTTTCGCATTCACAACCTTATAGCAAGGATATTTTCTTTCATCTGGATTATTATGCAAGATATTTCCGACCACTCTTGCAAGTTTTTTATCCCCCAGATATTCTGCAATCTGTCCGTAAGTAACAACCTTTCCAGGTGGTATGGTAAGCAAATATTCGTATACTTTGTTTTTCATAATTCCGAAACTCCATATCGTTATAATTGTACCATTTTGTCGACGAATACGCCACGAAGTTTTGTGTATAAGAAGAATATTTTTCAAATTTCTTCGAATTATTCCCGCCTAATTTCCACAATATTTAGGCATTTCAAATCGCCACACGCGTCCCATGCCTAACCCTAAGCTATTAACGCCAAAAGGACACACTTTTCAGTGTGCCCTTCCAACCGTCTTATTATTTTTCTGCTGTCACATCTCTGTAGAATGCTTCCATATCTTCTTTTGTCTTGAAGTTTGCCATGTACATTTGGTTACCCATTGCACCTGAAAGAGCTTCTGGAATACGATCTACCATCTTCATACAGTGACCATATTTTGCCATAACATCTTCTTTAGACATTACATAATTTCTTTCATCACGAAGACCAACGAATCCACAGTATGCATGTTCACCTTCTTCAACCAGTGTGCTGTCATATGCGATCATATCTGCCCAGATTTTGTATACGTCTGTGCTGTTTGCGAAGTTGATCATATCAGGCGTGAAACCGCCTGAAGGACGCATGTTAACTTCTAATGCAACAACGTCGCCCTTCTTACCAAATGCTTCCTGGTCTTCTAAGAGGCGGAAGAATTCGAAATGTACGAAACGGCTCTTAACTCCAAATGCTTTTACTGTTGCACGACCTGCCTTACGCACATCATCTGGAAGATCTTTTACGATATAGTAAATTGAGTTTTCTCTGTTGTTAACTACATCAACAAGTGATGATGGTGTAACGTTACCTGTTTCAAAAATAGGTTCTCCGTTTGAATCGATGATCGCATCGTAAGAGTTGATTTCACCGTTGATGAACTCTTCCATAATATAAAGAACATCTTCTTGTTTCTTTTCGAAGAACTCTTTCATATCTGCTTCAGATTTGATCTTGTATGTATCGGAAGCACCTACACCATTGTCTGGTTTAGCGATAACTGGGTAGCCTACTGTTTTTACGAAATCCATACAGCCTTCGAATGTCTCAACTAAGTAATAGCGAGCAACCGGAACTCCAGCTTTAATATAGTATTCTTTCATTTTTGATTTGAATTTGATGCGTGGCATGTCTTCGTTCTTAAATCCAGATGTAATGTTAAAATCTGTACGAAGCTGTGCATCTTTTTCTAACCAATATTCATTGTTTGATTCTAACCAATCAATACGTCCATGTTTATGAATGAAGAAAGCAACTGCACGGTATACTTCTTCCTCATTCTCTAAGTTACTTACTTTGTAGTATTCATTTAAACTGCTTTTCAATGAATAGCTCAGTTCGTCATATGGTTGATCACCAATCCCAAGTACATTAAATCCATTGTTTTTTAAGTGGTGACAGAACTGCCAATAGTTTGTAGGAAAATTAGGAGAAATAAAAATAAAGTTTTTCATGTAATACGCCTTCTTTCTTTTCTTTGTTTTTTCTCTTTTGTTTTTTTGTTTCTTTTTTCTTTGCTTTTACTTTTTTGTTTTTTAATTATATAATATTGTATTTATCACAAACGGAAGCTGCTTCTCCCAGTTGGCTTCCGTATGAGTACCGTGTGGTATGACTCGACTCGTTACATATATATGTCTTTCCATAAGTCGGTTTACTGTATTTTGAAATAACTGTTCCATGTTCTCATGATTTTCAAATTCTTGTGAACCATAATCCATGTAGATTACAGTGTCGCCCTTCAATCTTGCATTTTTAATCAGGCGATTCACTTTTTCTGGCGCCACCCAAACCGATGGTGACAATGCTGCTGCCCTTGAAAATACCCTGTTATATCGGAGCACTGCATATAAGCTCATTAGTCCACCCATGGAACTTCCTCCGATAAACGTATATTCTCTTCCAGGCATAGTACGGAAACTACTATCAATAAATGGTTTCAATTCATTGATGATCCATTCCATCGTAGTACGTCCGAGACCTTGCACCAATTCTCCATCTTTTTCAAATGTAAATGGCGAATACTCTTTCAGACGCCCATTATCCGGATCATGGTTGCATTCAATTCCTACAACTATCAGTTCTGTACGTGTTGTTTCCAAATATCGTTTTAATCCCCAGGACTTCCCATATGTAGCATCCGAATCAAAAAACAGGTTATGTCCATCGAACATATACATTACGGGATATCTCTTACGACGATTGGTTTGATATGACCTTGGCAGATAGACGTAAAGACGGCGCTCCTTGTCACCTGTGAGCTCAGGTATGGTTATGTTCCATTTTCTGACCATCTTAAATTACCTCTTTCTTTTGCATAACTGATATCTTATATAATAACTTCCAAACAGATAAAACACAAGTTTTTATTTTCTTTTTCGCTTTTACGTTATATAATATCTACGTCAAGGAGGCAAATTTATGTTAAAAGCAATTGCAAGTGATTTGGACGGCACATTGTTACTCCACGGTGCACAGGCTCTGAATCCCGAAATATATGATATAATTTTAGAACTGAAGAGACATGGAATCGCATTCATCTCTGCAAGTGGTCGTCAGCTGGCAAGCCAACATAACCTATTTGCACCGATCAAGAATGAGATTTCTTACATTGCTGAAAATGGTGCAGTTTGCCTTTATGAAGGGGAAACGATCGTTGCCTCAGGTATCGATCGCGAATTAGGTCTTCGTATTGCGAATGAAGTAACAAGACGCTCTGGCTGCAAAGTTGTAATTTCCGGAATAGAAGCATGCTATATGCTCTCTGGCGACGACGACTTTTTCTATCACGTGAGCCAGGAAATGAACAACGTAACCGTCGCTGTTGATTCTTTTGAGAATATACAGGAACCATTTTTAAAGATTTGTTATTATGATGAGGGCGATATCATCGCATCCTCAAAACATTTCCAGGAACTTTTTGAAAAAGATATGAAAGTAATCACTTCCGGAAATGTCTGGGTGGATTTTCTCCCATACGATTGCAACAAAGCTATTGCATTAAAAATCTTACTTGATAAGATGGGAATCCTTCCTGAAGAAGTCATCTCTTTCGGAGACCAACAGAATGACGTAGAGATGTTAACATTGACAGGAAAGAGTTACGCTATGGCAGGCGCTGTGCCTGAAGCCAAAGCATGTGCTGATGAAATTACAGAATCTGTCGAAGAAACATTAAAGAAACTATTAAAAAAACTTCCAAGCAATTAACTTGGAAGTTTTCATTTTTTATTTTGGATTTTCTGCCATAAATTTTTCTACTAATTTAGCTGCCGTATCCACACATGTTGCGCAGCTAACAATCTGTTTTCCATCTTTTGTAGATTTCAAGTCTCTACAATAAATAGAACCACATTCTTCTTCGAATAATTTCGCATATTCTCTAATCTTCGCATATGTGTCTTGCTTTGACAAACGCGGATTCATTTTATCACCTGCACTGTTATGAAGGCCGAGCGCCATAAACATTCCTGTCACAGCTCCACATGTATCTCTAAGACCACCCATGCCGAGCCCGTAACCTTCTGTCATTTGAAAAATTGCATCGTCATCAATTCCATAATATTCACAATAGGCACAGATAACAGCCTGACAACAATTGTATCTTGTAGCATTTGCGAAAAGATCGTTTGCTCTTTCTCTGATATACATGGTACTTCCCCCTTTTAACGTCTGACAGATGCCGCCATTCTATGGTAAGTATGACGGATTCCTCGAATCACTTTTCCGTATTCCATGATGTTTTCCGGTAATGACATTCCACCGTAACCAGCATCTCCAAGATGGTGCATATCTGTTCCTGTCATCTTGCACATTAATGCGATCTCACGAATCGTCGCAACATCTGCGCCTTCCTGAGATGTTCCGATGGCTGTCAATGTCATCTTTCCAAATGAATGTGCTTTACACACTAATTTGCGAATATACTCCATTGTAATTCCAGGTACTGTTCCCGGTGCTGGCATTAAGATCACATCAGCTCCTGCTTCAGCAAAAGCTGTCACATCATCTTCTGTGATGATATTTTCTCCGCCTTCTGAAATGATACCGGCCGCATGCATCTTACCCGCAATCAAAGCAACACTATTTCCAAGTTCCTTGCGATATACTTTAAGCGTATCGATGATTGCTGCATTCGTAACACCAATTCCCGGATTCCCTGTAAGAACGATGAAATCAATCCCCATCTCGATCGCTTTCTTTGCGTTTTCCACAGTTGCTGCTCGTCCTGAAGAAAGTTTCCACATATCAAGTGTATCCACTTCACTTTCCACACCTTGTTCTAATGGTTCGAGATTGATACCAACTGGTCTTCCTGTAAGTTCCTTCAATTTGCGGATCACATTTTCCGGTTCCACCTCTGGGAGTCCTCGGATCACTGGTTTATTCACATCAAAAATATTGAGAAGAATAATATCCGCACCCATGGCTGCAACAAATTCTGCATTCGTAATATCTCCAAGCATCGGCTGAATTGCACCGATTGTTTCACAAACAAGTATACGTCCCTCACTTCCTGCGATAGCAGCAAGAAGTTCCTCTTTTGTCATCTTCTCGAAATCAGAAGCATTACAATCTAAAAATCTTTTCATAGTATCACCTCATAATACATCTTATATCATAGATAATAGCAGATAAATGAGCGTAGCGCAAAGGCCTAAACTAAAAAGTAATAATCCATAAGATAAACTTCTGCTGATCATGCCCATATTTTCTTTAAAAGCTGAATATTTTAGAACCAAAGAGTGTTCAAAATCTTTTTTATGTGGGTGATTTCTCCATATAGTCATGTTCAAAAATTCTTCTACCCTATTCAGGAATGATCCCACTGCGTGAGTCGCCTCATTCCCCTCTTCAAGTTCCATGATCTGCGGACTGTCTTTGTAAATTGTTTTTCGCAAAAATACTATCAGACCATCTGTAATACTATCGAAAAAGCCAGCCTGTACATTTCCTGCTATTGGCAGGAATTTTGCCAGAACATCTGTAACACGGTCTAGCACAACACATACCCAGCCACAAATTCCCGGAAGAACTCTCAACAATATTGGACGATAAACAGAATCTTCCAGATCTAAATAGTGCGACCAACGATTCACATAAATTTTGCATCCGTTTTCCTGCTTCTTCATCATCCACGTACGAATAATCAGGAAATAGACCAAAACGCCTATTCCAATTGAAATCACACTACCTTTTAAGTTCACCCATGTAAAATAATGAACTTCATGACCGACATGAGTGAGTCCCATAAAGCCCTGACTTGCATCCGCAAGTACATTCATTGTTTTACCAGGAAGTATACCCATAATTGGGAACAAAATAGCACTAAGTCCTAATACAGCTGCACTGCCCAGTTTCATATAATCTTTTTTTGCATCATATTCTTCTTGCAGCTTTTCATCTGTATTCTTTTCAATAAATACTGCTACAAAAAGTTTACACATGTAGGCAACTGTGAGTCCGCCGCTAATCAGAAATATCCATTCAAATGTTTTCACATCACTTACGAAAAACAGGCTTGATTGAAAAGCGCCTTCTTGCAGCCCATGAATATATTCCACAATACTTTCATGGAGTAATGTCTTACTGATATATCCGCTCCAAAGGGGCATTCCACCGATTCCAAGTGCTCCCATAAGATATACAGCTGCCAAAAATGGTTTCTTACGTCCGAAACCACGAATCTCATTGAGATCTAGTTTATGTAAATTCATAAAGATGACACCTGCCACCATAAACAGAACCAATTTAAATAGTGAGTGATTTACCATATGAAGGAATGTTCCGCGAACTGCCAATGCATTTTCCTCCCCAAGAAGTCCCTGCATACCAATACCCACAAGGATAAAACCAATCTGCGATACAGATGAACAGGCAAGTGTTCTTTTAAAATCAATTGAAAATACTGCAAGCACAGCTCCTAGGAACATTGTAATAAGTCCGACGATCAGCACAAAACCTCCCCACTTTTCGTCATGGAGAAGAATCTGACAACTAATGACCAATATTCCAAAGATACCTGTCTTTGTCAGAATCCCTGAAAGCAAAGCACTCGCTGGTGCTGGCGCCACCGGATGGGCCTTTGGAAGCCATATCTGTAGCGGAAATGCTCCCGCTTTCGCTCCAAAACCAACAAACAAGCATGCTGCTGCCGCATACACATTTTTCCCTTTACATGCCTCATAAAGCTGACTAATTTCCAAAGTTCCTGTCTCATGATACAACAAGAAAAGTCCCATCAGCATCACAAGCCCGCCGATCACTGCAACTGCAAGATATGTTGCACCTGCACGCATGGACTCCTTGCGCTCGTCTTGCGCTACCCATACATAAGAAGCCATAGACATCACTTCGAAAAAGATAAATGTCGTGTACAGGTCTGCTGAAAGGAAGATTGCCTCTGTCGCTCCCAATGTAATTAACTGGAACAAATAGTATCTGTTTCTATTGCGATAGTGAGCAAAATATTCCACAGAAAAGATAGATGTCATCATCCACATAAATGCAGCGATTGCTGCATAAATTCCGCGAAATCCATCCACTGTAAACTGAAGCCCCATTCCACAGATTTCGGGAAGACTCACAACAATCCCCTCTGCAGTTTTCAGATTTAGAACTAGTACTATTGCACAAACAAATTCTAAAATTGCGATTCCGCAAACCAGGTAATTTCTCCCTGTTTTTGTCTTTCTTCCTACAAGATAAGAAAGAAGGGCACCGACCATCGGCATGAATACCATCATATAAATCCATACATTCATATTCATTTCGTCCCCTCCTCTCTAATACAACCCTGCTGCAATATCTGTAAAAAATTGCACCAGAGGACGTGAACAAATACCTAATATTATGACACCTGCTGCGCATACGATAAGCGGAAGGCACATCTTCCATCCCGGATCTTTCACATCACGGATTCCGTCTCGTTCAAACCCTTCTTTAGGGAAGAAGGCACGTATCACAATATTCAACATATAAATTGCAGTGAGAAGTGCAGAAATCAAAAGACAGCCTATCCCAAAATAAGATAATACATTCTCACTCGCCACCGCTGCCGTCGCAATATTCCATTTGCTGATAAATCCAGCAAGTCCCGGAACGCCCATAAGTCCAAGAGCAGAGATGGTGAAGCATCCAAATACAATTGGCATCTTTCTACCCATTCCATCCATCTCATAGATATATTTCTTTCCTGTCTGATGCATAAATGCACCTGCGCATAAGAAAGAACAGATTTTCATAAACGCATGACAAACCATATGACAAAGGGCTCCAACAAGTCCGAGAGGTGTCATAATTGTCACACCAAAAATCACATAGGAAAGATTGCTCACCGTCGAAAATGCAAGTCTTCGCTTAATATGTGTTTCCTTCACCGCCTTGCTGCAACCATATACAATGGTAAACATGGCAAATCCCATAACCACATACTGTACCCAAGTACCTTGGAGAAAATCAACCCCAAAGCTGTAATAAGTTAATCTGATGATTGCAAAAACACCAGCCTTTACAACTGCCACCGCATGAAGCAGGGCTGTAACTGGTGTCGGAGCAACCCCTGCATCCGGAAGCCACGAAGAAAGTGGCCAGATTGCAGCCTTTACTCCGAATCCCATGAAAGCGAGAAGATAAACGACAAGAAGAAGTGGAACTTTGTCACCAATTGTTTCCGCTACCAACACGCCACCCCATGTAAATTCACACGTATTTCCATATACAATAATAAATACTAAACCAATAAGAGCAAATGCCGCCCCGCCAAGTGAAAAATAAAGATATTTTCTACTTGCAAGAATTGCTTCACGTTTCAAAGTATGCATAACAAGTGGAACTGTTGACAATGTCAAAAGTTCATAGAAGAAATACATCGACAGCATATTTGATGCAAATGCAATCCCCAGTGTAATACCATATGTCATGCTATAAAACATAAAGAAAATCTTTTCATTTTTCTCATGTTCCATATATTCAAACGCAAACAAGGTTGCCAGTGGCCACAAAACAGAAACCAAACCGGCAAAAACCATAGTCAAACCGTCAATTTTAAAAGAAATAGACAAGTCTTTCACAAAATGTACCAAATACAATATACCTGATGTTCCTTCAATCAAAAGGCTCCAGACAATCGCCGAAGTTGCAAGTGTAATTATTTCCACAAACAACATCATATGTCCCTTCTTTTTAAATGGGAGAAATGGAACCAGAACCCCTCCGATGATCGGCAAAATAATTGCCGCTAAAATCCAATATTTACCCATGACACACCTCACTTGCGATGTTTGAAATAAAGTTTGTCAAGGTGCCTGGAAATACTCCCAGCAGAATAGCCAAGGCAGCCAGAATGAGAATTGGTACCACAATCATTTTCACAGGTTCACATTTTTTCAGATTTCTGTAATCAAAATCCTCTCCTGGAAGAAATCCTTGCACTGTAAGAGGAAGAAGATATCCTGCTGTTAAAAGTGCACTGACCAATAAAACGACCGGCCCAAGCCATGAAAACACTGGAATCTCTGTCTCCAAAGAACCTAGTGCCAGATGCCATTTACTGATAAATCCACTAGCTGGAGGAATTCCAATAAGCGCAAGCGAGGCAAATGTATATCCCCAGATAGTAACTGGCATCATTTTACCAATTCCTTTTAATTCTGTAACTGAAGTTTTTCCCGTCTTATAAATAACTGCACCTGCACTCATAAAGAGTGTTGATTTGATCACCGCATGAAATACCACGTGAAGCAATGACCCTGTCATCGCCTGTGGATGTAAAAGAGCCAGACCAAATACAATATACGAAACCTGACTCACTGTAGAATAAGCCAGACGCTTTTTAAATACTTTTTCACGATAAGCAAGCATGGATCCCATAAACACCGTTATAAGCGCAAGAATCATCCACACCGTCTGTACCCAAGTGCCACGGATAAAATCTGCCCCAAACACATAATACACCATGCGTACCATGCCAAGCACACCCATCTTGACGATAATACCTGACATCACGGCGCTGGCTGGTGCTGGAGCAACTGGATGGGCTGTTGGAAGCCATGCATGAAGCGGAAACATCCCTGCCTTCACACCAAATCCAAGAATCATCAAAAACGCTACTATAAGCATCAAGTTCTCTTTTCCCGCAACGATATTCATATCAAGAACCCCCGCTGCTTGGAAATGCATCGTTGCAGCATACTTGCTCAGAAAATAAATTCCAAACAGAGCCATATAGGCGCCAAAAAGAGAATAAAACAAATACTTGAGACCTCCCATAATCGCCTCACGTGTCTTTGTATGCAGAACCAGAGGAACCGAAAGGAGTGTCATCATTTCGTAAAACAGATAATATGTCACCACACTACCTGCGAAACACAAAGCCATAAGAACACCAAACACCATAACATAGAACCCGAAATAACGCTTCTCTTCCTTTTCGTGTTTCATGTATTCAAAAGCATAAAAACCTACCAAAACCCAAACCAGGGTAACAATGCCTCCAAATATTCTGCTCACATTGTCAATCTTGAAGAAAA
The DNA here is from genome assembly GCA_045543595.1 of Faecalimonas sp. Lineage (GTDB taxonomy): Bacteria > Bacillota > Clostridia > Lachnospirales > Lachnospiraceae > Faecalimonas. Next base: position 7,578 of record JAZQMU010000185.1, on the reverse strand, counting down.
TATCCATATTTTTCCCTAAGGACATGAGAAGAATTTCTCCTGTATTGCCTGTGATTGCAAGAATTGCAAGCACCGCTGCAAGCACCAGACCTGCTGCAGTCGCAAAGACAAGGCTATTACGCTTCTTAAATTCCGGCATCATGAGGAGAACAAGTCCCCAAAGAATTGGAATAAATATCGCACATAATATAATCACTGATTGACTCAATATATCTCCTCCTTTCTACGCAAAATTGCGTAATCCTTCCTTGATCAATTCTAAAATCGGCTGGGATGTAACGCCCAGAATAATATTTACGATAATAAATAAAATAATTGCAAGAGAATACCATTTCTGTTTCTTCCATGTGATTCGGTAAAAACCTTTCTGTTCCTCCACTTCCGGTTTTTCCGGTGTGTAAATACGAAGCACTGTTTTAAGGAAATAAATGGCATTTAAAATCGTACTGATTGCAAGTACGATAAGCGTTGGGAACATTTTCCATGAAGGATCGATTACTGTAGCTTCTGCAAATAGAAGTTTGCTCACAAAGCCTGAGAAAACCGGAATCCCTACCATAGACAAGGAACCTACTGCAAAACCGACTCCTGCTATTTTATTACGATAACCTGAGCCGTTCAATTCAAAGAAACTTCTGCTTCCCGCCGAAACATCTGTAAGACCAATAGCAGAAATAAATAATAAAGATTTTGTAGCAGCATGTGCAAGAATGTGGAAAATACTTGCAATCATACCTGCCTCAGTTCCAAGCCCAAAGCCCATATAAATGTATCCAATCTGGGCTACTGATGAAAAGGCGATCATTCTTCGAATATCTTTTTCCCAAATCGCACTAATAGACCCAAAAATCATTCCTCCAAGTCCAAACAGGAACAAGACGTTCAGAATATGACTTCCAGAAATATATTCAAATCCAATCACACGATAGAAAATTTTGATTAAAAGGAAAATATATCCCTTAGAAACCAAACTCGACAAAATCGCTGCTGATGATACAGTCGAATAACCATAAGCATCTGGGAGCCACGCGTGAAATGGGAACAAAGCACTCTTAATTGCAAGACCCACAGTCATAAGACCGATCGTAATCAGCATCGGAATGCTATAGGCTCCTGATTCCATGATCTGAGCAACTGATTCTTTGATGTTTGACATCAGCAAATGACCTGTAAGGTCGTAAAGCATACAAATACTAAGAAGACAAAGCCCCGAACCCAAAAGACTCATGATCATATAGCGAACTGCCGCTTCGATTGTTCGTCCATTTTGACGAATCATAATAAGACCACAAGCTGCGATCGTTGTAATCTCGATAAACACATAAGCTGTGAACATATCGTTTGTATATACCATCGCCAAAAGCGCACCAAGCAAAAGATTCGTCAAAACATAATAAATATTATGTTTTGTGATCTCAATTTCATCGAACATCTTCTTTCGTCCACCCAAAATTGAAAGCAACATGATAATACAAAAGAAAAGCGCCATACCTGCTTCCAATACACCTGCTCGAATCTCATTTCCCCAAGGTGCAGGAAAATGTCCCATCATATATGTATAGCTACCTATATCGGACTGCATCAGATACACCAAAAGAATTGCTGAAAGTACACCCACAACAGTAATCATAAACCCGTTTAGTCTTCTAGCGATCTTCCATGAAAATACAGGTGTTACGATTCCCGAAAACATAGCGATCATAATCGAGAAAAACGGAATGTTTTGTACGAAATTCATTACAAGCCCTCCTTTCGAAGTCTTGCTGAAATTTCATCCAGGTCAAGTGTGTGATATCTTTGATAAAGTCTGACTGTAAGCGACAACATTAACGCAGTTACCGACACAGAAACTACGATTCCGGTAAGTACAAGTCCGCTTGGAATAGGATTAATATATTTTTCCACACTTTGCACGCCGTCCACGACGATTGGTGCAATACGACCAGTAATATAACCTTTTTCTGCAAGGAATAGATACACCGCTGTATCCATAATATTCAAACCAATAATTTTTTTAATTAAGTTCTTCTGAAAAAGCAGATTTGCGAAACCAATTCCAAAAAGAATCATGGCAACCGCTTCTCCAAAATTTGCAAGGAGATTTGCGCCCATAGTCTAAAATCCCCCTTTCCTAAACAATGCATAAAATGCATACATTGTACATGCAACCACCATACCTACACAGATATTCAGTGGTAAGATCAAGCCGGCACTTAAGATATCGCCAGGTGTCCCTGGAGATATGATGCTGCTTAAATGATTTGCCCCTGTAAAGAACGAATAGCTCTTTGCAAGACAGTAGAATGAAAGAGAACCAAAACTGATCCACTTATATGTCTTTTCTGTAAAAAACTTTTCTGTTTTTTCAAAACCAAAGGCATTTAGGTATAAAATGAGTCCTGCTCCGATAATTGCGCCTCCTGAGAAACCGCCACCTGGTGAGAGATGCCCATTTACAATCACGTAAATCCCAAATATTACAATAATCGGAAACAATAATAGCGTGATTTTCTGTAAAATTGAATCCGATACCGGCTCATAGTAACTTTCTCTACGTTCTTCAGCAACTGCAGTCTTAGGACCCTTTTTCTTATCATTTCGAAGCAAGATCAAAACTGTACATGTTGCAATAAATAATACGTTTGATTCCCCAAATGTATCAAAAGCACGGTAATCCAAAATCATTCCCGCCACAATATTGACTGCGCCAGTGTCCTGCATGCCATCCTCAATATACTTTTCTGCCACTTCATTATTTACCGGGTTATTTGCATTTCCAACTGGCGGAAGATAAGATACGGCTATCAACAAGATTGTAATCAACGCAAGACAACAAAGAACTGCTGCAAATTTATAGAACCCAAAGAAACGTTTGTAATGTTTATTGTGTTCCACATCCAAAACCTGCTCTATCACCTGATCCCTGTCATGCTTATGACTGCGAAGAAGACTTTGACTTGGGAGATTATCTCTCTGCGGTTGTATTTCTACATTTCCAAGATATGGATCCTCTTCTCCCTTCAGCCATTTTTTCATACGATTCATCAAACGTTTTCTGTATTCTTCTTCTGAAATTGGCTTACTCATCTTCTCCATCCTCCCTCATAGCATGAATTTTTTTCAATGTAACAAAGAACAAAATACTAGTTACACCGGCTCCTACTGCCGCTTCTGTAATTGCAAGATCCGGACTTTCAAGCAAAATCCAAATAATTGACATTACCAAGCTGTAAGACATAAATGTCAAAATAGAATTCAAAAGATTTTTAGAAAAGCTAACGGAAACCGCACAGACAACCAAAAATCCCAATAAAAGATATTGAAACAGTTCCATTATTCTTCCTCCTTTTCATCCTTTGGCAATTCACAGAATTCTTTCAGATGCTCATTTGTCTGGGCTTCTAATCTGGAAATCAAGTGTGATGAAACTGGCGATGCGATCCACAGGAAACAAATAATAAGACCCATTTTGAGACTTGTAAAATTAAAACCAGTCAGAATAATAAGACCAATTAAAGAAGCACCAATGCCCAAGGTATCACCCATAGCAGCCGCATGCATTCTATTTAACACATATTTGAATTTATAAACACCTAAAAGCTGCACACAAAAGATTCCGAGTCCAATGAAAAGAAATCCAATGCCTGCCACAAATTGTATCCAATCCAACAATCTCATTTTACTCAACCTCCTTTTGCATATCTTTCTTATGCTTTGCTTCCAAATATACTCCTGTGTATACTCTTGTAAGCACCACTACTGCAAGGAAACTGATCATGGCATAAATAAGACAAATATCTACAAGATATCCTTCATTCATAATCAATGCCAACACTGAAATAATGACCATAACCATAGTCCCCATCATATTGACAGCAACTAATCGGTCAGCAATTCTAGGACCGATAACAGCACGAATCAAACACAAGATCAGCATAATCGCCAAAACAATTAAAATAATATGAAAAATCCAATCAAAACGTTGCACTAATTCCATCTGCCATCTCTCCTTTCTTCCCACTTTTCTAACATTTTTACAAACTTTGAGTCTTCCATGCCTTCTGCAAGACTTTTATCCAAGCAGTGAACTACATATTCATTTTCCCTTAATGAGACCGTAATTGTACCTGGTGTCAAAGTAATCGAATTTGCCAAAATCACTCTTGCTGTTTCACTTTTTAAATTTACGCGAAATCTCACAATAATCGGTTCAACAATTTCCTTCTGCGTTGTGATCATATGTATGACAGCCATATTGGCTACAACAATTTCTTTCACTAAAAAAAGAGCATAACCAATAAAGAAAAACATACTTCGGTAAAGTCGCTTTTCTCTATTCCAGGTAAAGCCCATAAATTTGCATATAAAAGCATAAACGATTGCTGCAACCAAAAATCCTATGCTAGCAATTTCCCCCGTTAATCTTCCATTAAAAATGATCCATGCACACCAAAATAACAGATACATTTTCCTCTCTCCTTTTATCAAAACATACGTTTTATTATAGCACTATCGCATATATTTTCAAGTTAAGGTTTCTTCGCCAATGACCAAACTTTACGGTTTACTTTACCCGAAAAATATATTAGAATTGTAGTATACATTAAAAAAAGGAGACATAATCATGAAAATTTCATCTTTACAAAAAGCTAGATATGAGTATACACCAAAACTTCCAGGAATGTTAAGAAATGGTATTGCTGACATTTGTGTAAATGAAGGTGCTGAAACTCAAAGCGTAGCTGACCAAGAAAAGATCAAAGCTCTTTTCCCAAACACATATGGAAAAAAAGAAATCACTTTCCAAAAAGGCGCTAACACATCAGAAGCAAAAAAACAAGTAGTTGGTGTTATCCTTTCTGGTGGACAAGCTCCAGGCGGACACAACGTTGTATGCGGTTTATATGATGCATTAAAAGCTACAAACCCAGAAAACGTTCTCTACGGATTCAAGGGTGGTCCAAGTGGACTTATCGAAGACGATTACATAATCCTCGACGACGCGTACATCAATCAATTCAGAAATACAGGTGGTTTTGATATCATCGGTTCTGGCAGAACAAAACTTGAAACAAATGAACAATTTGCTATCGTTGCTGAAGTTTGTAAAAAACATGGTATCACAGCTGTTGTTATCATCGGTGGTGATGACTCTAACACAAACGCAGCTGTTCTTGCTGAATACTTTGCAGCACACAACACAGGTGTTCAAGTAATCGGATGCCCAAAAACAATTGACGGTGACCTTAAAAACGAAGACATCGAATGTTCTTTCGGTTTTGACACAGCAACAAAGACTTACAGCGAAATTATCGGTAACATCCAGAGAGATGCTAACTCAGCTAAAAAATACTGGCACTTTATTAAAGTTATGGGTCGTTCTGCTTCTCACGTAGCATTAGAATGTGCTCTTCAAACACAGCCAAACATCTGCTTAGTATCAGAAGAAGTAGCAGCTAAGAAAATGTCTCTTTCAGACATTGCAAACTACATCGCAGATTCAGTAGAAAAGAGATCAGCAAAAGGCATGAACTTTGGTGTTGCTATCATTCCTGAAGGTGTTGTTGAATTCATTCCTGAATTTTCTGCATTGATTCAAGAAATCAATGAGCTTCTCGCAGGAAGCAAAGCAGACGCTTTCAATGAACTTCCAACATGGGATGAAAAGTATGCATTTATCGAAGCTGGATTAACCAAAGAATCTATGGAAGTATTTGCACTCCTTCCACAAGCAATCCAACAACAATTATTCTTAGATCGTGACCCACATGGTAACGTACAAGTTTCATTGATCGACTCAGAAAAATTATTCTCTGCACTCGTAAAAGAAAACTTAGCAGCAAGAGATACCTTTAAAGGTAAATTCAGTGCACTTCACCATTTCTTAGGTTACGAAGGAAGATGTGCATTCCCTTCAAACTTTGACTCAGACTACTGCTACTCATTAGGATACAATGCATTCATGCTTATCCAATATGGCTACAATGGATACTTATCAAAAGTTTCTAACCTCTCTGCACCAGCTAACGAATGGGTTGCAGGTGGTATGCCAATCACAAAGATGATGAACGTAGAAAGAAGACATGGAGAAGACAAACCAGTAATCAAGAAAGCTCTTGTAGAACTTGATGGTGCTCCATTCAAATTCTTTGAAGCAAACCGTGAAGAATGGGCTGAAAATACATGCTTCGTTTACCCAGGTGCTATTCAATACTATGGACCAAGCGAAGTTTGTGATGCTACAACAATCACACTTGCACTTGAACAAGCAAAATAATTAATGAAGGGGGGACTTTGTTCCCCCCTTTAATTTCCCACTTTTCTTTTCCCATCTATTTTCGGGTTTCTATATAGAAAAAATCCCCTCTGCACTGACACAATTGAAAAAATAATAGAACACTATTTTCTTTAAAACTATAGTGATGTTCCAAAACCTAAGTAATAAATAAAGACAAAAAATCCCAGAAGCAAGCAAGCTTGCTCTGGGATTTATATTTACATATTTTCAGTTTGTTTAATCACGAAAATTATTCGATGATTTCTTTAACAACACCTGAACCTACTGTACGTCCACCTTCACGGATAGCGAAACGAAGACCAGCTTCCATAGCTACTGGGTGAATTAATTCACATGTCATTTCGATGTGGTCACCAGGCATACACATTTCTGTTCCTTCTGGAAGTTGGCAGATACCTGTAACGTCTGTTGTACGGAAGTAGAATTGTGGTCTGTAGTTGTTGAAGAATGGTGTATGACGTCCACCTTCATCTTTTGTCAATACGTAAACCTGTGATGTGAATTTTGTATGACATTTAACACTACCTGGTTTACACAAACATTGTCCTCTTTCGATTTCTGTTCTTTGAACACCACGAAGTAATGCACCGATGTTATCACCAGCTTGTGCTTCGTCAAGGAGTTTACGGAACATTTCGATACCTGTTACAACTACTTTACGGTTTTCTTCTTTAAGACCTACGATTTCAACTTCGTCAGATACGTGTAATACACCTCTTTCAACACGACCTGTAGCAACTGTACCACGGCCTGTGATTGAGAATACGTCTTCTACTGGCATTAAGAATGGTTTGTCTGTTTCACGGTCTGGGTTTGGAATCCATTCGTCAACAGCAGCCATAAGTTCCATAATCTTGTCGCCCCATTCTCCGTTTGGATCTTCAAGAGCTTTAAGACCTGAACCTTGGATAATTGGAGTGTCATCTCCTGGGAATTCGTATTCATTTAAGAGTTCACGAATTTCCATATCTACTAATTCTAATAATTCTTCGTCATCAACCATATCACATTTGTTCATCCAAACTACGATGTATGGTACACCTACTTGACGAGATAATAAGATGTGTTCTCTTGTTTGAGCCATAACACCATCTGTAGCAGCTACTACAAGGATAGCACCATCCATTTGAGCAGCACCTGTGATCATGTTCTTAACGTAGTCAGCATGACCTGGGCAGTCAACGTGTGCGTAGTGACGGTTTTCTGTTTCGTATTCAACGTGAGCTGTAGAGATTGTGATACCACGTTCTCTTTCTTCTGGAGCTTTGTCGATGTTTTCG
>JAZQMU010000184.1:0-16715 GCA_045543595.1 Faecalimonas sp. | reverse complement strand
GAGTAGAATATCTGGATGAAAAAACAGAACAAGAAGAGTTGTATCAGTTTTTAGAGGATTTATCAATTGATGTAGAAATTGATGAAAATGGTGTGATACATTCTAAACAAAAAGGCTAACCCAAACGGTTAGCCTTTTCTTATGCTTCCTATTTCGAACATCTAAATTGTAATTCTTCCCATCTTCTGTCAACTTCTTTTTGGAATGCTTCGATGAGATGTTCATTTCCTTTTTGGAATAAATGTTTAAATCTGCCTTGTTTCTTCAAGAAATCTTCCAGTGGAAGTTTCTTCTTTGGTTCGTAGTTAAGGATCCATTTGCCTTCCACAACCTCAAAGAGTGGCCAGTAGCATGTTTCTACGCCGAGTTTACAGATTTCCATAATATCTGGTGTATTGTATCTCCATCCACGTGGACATGGAGCCATGATATTCAGGAAGGCTGCACCTGGTGTGTAGATTGCTTTTTCAGCTTTGATATGTAAATCCTTAAAGTTTTGTACAAATGTTGTCTGAGCCACATATGGAATATCATGTGATGCGATGATCGCAGCCAAGTCCTTTCTATTTTGTGGCTTACCATTGCTTTCACTTCCTACTGGTGTTGTTGTTGTATCAGCAAACATTGGTGTGGCAGATGAACGTTGGATACCTGTGTTCATGTAAGCACCGTTATCGTAACAAACGTATACCATGTCATGATTACGTTCCATAGCACCTGAAAGTGATTGGAAACCGATGTCGTATGTACCGCCGTCGCCCCCAAATGTGATGAATTTGTATGTTTCATCTAATTTACCTTTTCTCTTTAAGGCATTATAAGCACCTTCCACACCGCTCATTGTTGCACCTGCATTTTCAAATGCATTGTGGATATAGCTGTCTTCCCATGCTGTATATGGGTATGTAAATGTAGAAACTTCAAGACATCCTGTCGCGTTACCGATAACCGCCTTGTCTCCTTCGTGAAGTCCTCGAAGCACATTTCTTACTGCAATTGTACCGCCACAGCCGGCACACATTCTATGACCTGGAGCAAGACGCTCTGGTTTGTTCATTGTTTCTTTTAAATTATAAGCCATTTTTCGTCTACCCCTTTCCTATTCTCTGATTCCCATGTAGCGATATGTTTCACCAGCATCGCCATCATCGATGATTTGTTGTAATGTGGCAAATACGCCTTCCATGTCTTCCACACGTACGTCACGTCCGCCGAGACCGTAAATATAGTTAACAGCAAAAGCTTGTGAACGAGCGCGGAACATTGCACTCATCACATCTGCACCGAGTGGTCCGCCGTGGTTTGTGTAACCTTCTGCTCTGTCCATGATCGCTACTGCTTTCACATTCTTAAGAGCTTCTGCGATTTCTTCTGCTGGGAATGGACGATATAAACGAATCTTGATAAGACCAACTTTTTCGCCTTTTGCACGAAGCGCATCGATCGCATCTTTTGTTGTTCCTGCTGCAGAACCGATCATTACAACTGCACGTTCTGCATCTTCCATACAATATTCTTCAAAAAGACCATATTCTCTTCCTGAGATTCCTGCAAATTCTTTTGCAATATCTTTCACCACTTGAACAGCATTTTTCATTCCTTCTGCCTGGTTACGTTTTGCTTCCATATAGTAATCTGTGATCGCATAAGGACCTACAGCCATAGGTGCTTTTGCATTTAACAAATAGTTTTCTGGTTCGTATTCTCCGACAAAACTCTTAACCACATCATCTTCCAATAATTCAATATTTTCTACAGCATGACTTGTAATGAAACCATCTTGGCAGATCATGATTGGAAGACGCACATCTTTATGTTCTGAAATGCGGAATGCCTGAACCATATTGTCGTATGCTTCTTGATTATTTTCAGCGTAGATTTGGATCCAGCCTGCATCTCTTGCACCCATAGAGTCTGAGTGGTCACAGTTGATATTGATTGGACCTGAAAGTGCACGGTTTACTAAAGCGAGCGCTAATGGTAAACGATTCGATGCTGCGATATATAATTCTTCCCACATGTAAGCGAGACCACATGATGATGTTGCTGTAAGAGCTCTTGCACCTGCTGCCGAAGCACCGATTGTAGCACTCATAGAGCTGTGTTCACTTTCCACTGGAATAAATTCAGTTTCTACTTGTCCGTTAGCCACAAAACTTGCAAAGTATTGTGGAATCTCTGTAGATGGTGTGATAGGGAATGCAGGGAATACGTCTGGATTGATTTGTTTTAACGCGATCGCTACTGCTTCATTTCCCGATAAACGTTCTCTTTTTCCCATATTATTTCACTCCTTCCATAGTAATTGCACCGAATGGGCATGATTTTACACAAATACCGCATCCTTTGCAGTGATCAAGGTCAAATGCACCACGTTTTTTGTCTACAACTGGAATGCAGCTGTCTGGACATACTGGTACACATAATAAACATTGTTTGCACTTGTCTTCGATAAATTCTGGTTTTACAGAAGACCATTCACCTGTTTTAAATTCTTTTGAAGTTCCAGACCCAACAATGATCATACCTTCTGTAAGATCTTGCCATTTTGTCTTAACGCCTAATTTTGTGATATCTGTTGCCATTATTGTACCTCCTGCATTGCCATCTTAAGTGCAGCCATGTTGCCTTCGATAACTTCTGGCTTGCTAGCAAATTTGTGTTTGAAAGAAGCTTCCATCTCTGTTAAAAATGTTTCTTCTTCCATGATATTTGCAACTTTTACAATCGCTGCGAGAAGTGGTGTGTTAGGGAAATATTTTCCCATCGTTGCCATAGATACTTTGTGGGCATCAATGATATACACTTCACCTTCGTATCCTTTTAATAACGGAACGATTTCTTCCTTTGTGCGTTGTGTGTTAACTAAAATCGCACCTTCTTTTTTGAGACCTCTTGTAACATCTACTGTTTCAAGAAGTGATTCGTCTACTACTACTACATATTGTGGTTCATAAATATTTGAATGAACACGAATCTGCTTGTCGCTGATTCTGTTATAAGCTGTGATTGGTGCTCCCATACGTTCTGGACCGTATTCCGGGAAACCTTGTACATATTTTCCTGTCTGGAAGGCTACGTCTGCCAATAATAACGCCGCTGTTTTGGCACCTTGTCCGCCGCGTCCGTGCCATCTGATTTCTGTAAGATTACTCATCTTTCGTGTCTTCCTTTCCTTGTATTTCTTTTAGATTGTACCTCTAAAAAAACAATATAGGGACATTTTACTAGAAAATGTCCCTCTTGTCTAGAGTGCAATCTATTTTATAAAGAACGCTGTCGCTACCGCGCCTGGTCCAATGTGTGTTCCAATTGCACTTCCGAGCGCTGTTGTTCCGTATGTGGCGCCTTCTTGTTTCCAATACTCTGCATACCCCGCTTCATATTTTTCCAAGTTTTCTGCATTTTCCCCTGAGAACGCAAGCATGATTGGTCTTGAGTAATCGATTGCTCCTAAGTTTTCTGCTTCTGTACCGATTTGTTTGAACCCTTGCTTCATACCACGTACCTTTGCCACTTGTTCAATCACACCATCTTGTACTTTGATGATTGGTTTAATTGAAAGAACTGTTCCTGCAAGTGCTGCTGTCTTTGAAATTCTTCCGCCACGTTGTAAGAATTCAAGCGTATCAATTAACGCAATGATTCTTACTTTTTTCTTTTCTTCTTCTAACTTTTCAGCGATTTCTTTTGCACTGAATCCTTCTGCTGCTAATCCCAATGCGTAATCTGCAAGAACACCAACACCGATTGCTGCCGACTTACTGTCTACCACGTAAACATTATCAAAATCCCCTGCTGCAATTGTTGCACTTTGACATGTTCCAGAAAGTTTTGATGAAATAGTGATCACCACTGCTTCATCACCATTTGCTGTAACTTTTTCAAAAGTTTCTTCAAATCTTGCTGGGTTTGGCTGGCTTGTTGTTGGAAGGTTTTTACATGAAGACAATTTTTCATAAAATTGAATATAATCTATTGTCACACCATCTAAAAATTCTTCATCGCCAAAATGTACTGTTAATGGAACAATCTCCACTTGTTTCTTTACTTCTGCGCTTAAATCCGCTGTTGAATCTACAATAATTTTTACACTCATTTTCTAATCTCCTTTACTCTGCTTCTGGAATTCCGTCTTTGCTAAGTTCACGAAGGTTTGTGGAAATAATCCCCAACGATTCGTAAAAAATTCTGCGGTTTTCCTCAGAAAGTCCTTTTCCTGCAAGTTCTACTGCAACTTTTGCTCTGCTAGCAACAAACTGTGCAGCCTTCTTCCCCTCATCTGTCAGCTTTAAAATGCCTCGATAAAGATGTGAACCAGAACCTTCTTTTTTTACAAGTCCTTTTTTTTCCATGATTGACATCATACGAGAAACATCCGCCTTATCTTTTCCGCAATGTTCTCCAAGCTGCGGTGCTGTCAGACCATTCTCGTATTTTGCAAGCATAAGCAGATAGACTGAATGTGGTCCCTTAAGACCATACTTTTCCATCTCCTCTGTTGTGAGCTTATGCCAATACTTCGAAATCTCTGAAATAGCTAATGAAAATGCTTCAAATCTTTCTAACATAATATTCTCCTTAAATGTTGAATTGTCAACATCTCGTATTATACCGAACAAATGTTGAATTGTCAACATCTTTATTTAACAAAGAAAAAGGTCTCTCCAACTTTCGTCAGAGAGACCTTCCTCTAAATTATATTATTTAAGCTTTTGGAATCTGATTTAATTGTGCATTGAGAGCAAGAAGTTGTTCTTTTGTCATCTTCATGTCCATCATGCCGCCCGCCAATGTGATAAGACGGAGCATTGTAAAACCGCCCATCATTGACATCATGGCTTCGTTCATTTCAAAGCCCATCGCTTTCTTACCTTGCATTCCACTCATCATTTGTTGGAACATAGCCATACCTTGTGGCGTCATCATAATATCTGACATCTTGTCATTCAATGAGAGGTACCCTTCTGGAGCATCAATATCGAACCAGTTCAGGATCGCGCCTTCTTCTTTTAAGCGGTAATCATCATTGAATACTTTCACTTTGCGGATGAAACTTTCATCTGTGCAGTCGCCTGCCACAGCTTTGATCACTGTTTCACCTGCGTTTGGCACGTCAAAGTAAAAGAAATGTACATCGCTTGTTTGCTTACCAAGACTCACACCGTTTGCAAATAATTCTACTTCTGGTTGGTTAGAGTATACTGTCACTTTCGTAGTATCTTCTACACGATCAACGTATCTCTTGCCGCATACGTGTACGAAAGGTTCATCTGATAACCACGCTTTGTAAGCGAAAAATGCATCTTTTTTGTATTTACGGTCAAATGTGACAAGACCTTTGTGGTTTTGCCCATTTTCACCACCTTCATTACGAGCGTCAGCACCAAAATCAAACATATTCCATACATGTGTTGCCCACATATATTTTCTCGTAAAAAGTTGTTTGATAAGTTCTTCATGGTAATATGCTTGATATTCTTCCGTATAATCGCCTTGGAATGGATCTGAGGTGTGCCAGTTAAGAGCTTCACATCCGTATTCACTACATCCGATTGGAATGTTAGGGAATGTTTCATGGAATTTATCAAACCATGGTCCATTCATTGCTGTGTCTCCGCCGTACCATCCAAAGTAGTGGTTGTAAGAAACAACGTCTGGAATTTGGATGTATGGATCTTCTAATGGAGTCATAGATACACAAGCGATTGTTGTGAGTCTTGTTGGGTCCATTTCGTGACACATATCATTTAAGATGTTGTGGTTTTCTAATAAATCTTCATCGGAACCGCCGATTGAGATTTCGTTTGAAAGTCCCCAAACAACGATGGATGGGTGGTTGTAGTTTTGCACTACTAATTCTTTCATTTGTGAGATTGTATTTTCAAGACCTGCTGGCATATGTTTTGAAATATATGGAATTTCTGCCCAGATCACAAGACCTCTTTCATCACAAAGGTCATAGAAGTATTGATCGTGTTGGTAGTGTGCAAGACGAATTGTTGTTGCACCCATTTCGCAGATTAGATCCATATCTTCGTCATGATGCTCTGGAAGTAAAGCATTCCCGATACCCCATCTGTCCTGGTGACGAGACACTCCTCGAAGTGGATACTCTTTACCATTTAAGATGAAACCATTTTCTGGATCAATTTCAAATGTACGGCATCCAAAACGTGTGAAAACTGCGTCAATTACATCTGTCCCTTCTACGAGAGCAACTTCTGCTGTGTAGAGGTATGGATCTTTTCTTCCGTGCCATAAATGTGCATTTTGAATATCAAAGATCACTGCTGTATCGTCAGATGTCATTTCTCCAACTACATATCCTTCTGCATCTTTGATTCTGTATGCCAATACTTGATCTTCTTTTTTGTTTGTCACATATACTTCCACGCCTACTTTTGCAGTTGTGCCTTCCATGATCGGTGTTACTGAAATACCAGGACCACCATAGTAGTCAAGGTCGAAATGTGACTCAGAAACAGCAATGATGTTCACATCACGGTAGAGTCCGCCGTAAAAAGTAAAGTCAGCCATTTGTGGATATACTCTGTCATTTGGTGCATTGTCCACTGCCACAACGACAAGGTTATTGAAATCAAGCGCCTCTGTGATGTTCACTCTCCATGTTGAGTAACCGCCATCGTGATGAGCAAGACATTTGCCATTTACATAAACATCCGCAGAAGAGTTAGCACCTTGAAACTCTAAGTAATACTGGTCTGCCTCTGGCAAGCTGGCTTTCGTAAGTTGTTTTGCATAATAAGAAGTTCCACGGTAGTAGTCGTTGTCACCGTCTTGTCCGTCGATTGCGTTCCATGAATGTGGGAGATTCACGAAATCCCACTTTGTTGGCATTGTTTCAGGCACTGTATCTGCCATTTTCGTAAATGCCCATTTTCTGTTCAAATTTATAATCTGCCTCATTTATTTTTCTCCTTAAAGGCTAGTTTCCGTGTTTTTTCTTTAATGCTGCAACGTTTTCATCCACTTGTTTTTTGTGTAATGGATACCAGAACCATAGGATAAGTCCTAATAACAAAAACCCAAGTGCCGGCACTAAACAGGATATATTAAAAATACTGTTCGTTATATGTGGTTCAAATTTGTTTGCTTCCGTATAACCGATCAGTGTAATAAGCCCGCCAGTCAAACCTGCCGAAGCGGCTTGTCCCAATTTTCGGGCCCATGAATACAAAGCATAAATGGAACCATCTTCACGCACACCATTTTGAATTTCTGATGCATCGATAACGTCTGTGATGAGTGCCCACGATACCATTGCAAACAAACCAAGACCGAACCAGCTAACCGCTTGCAGTCCTGCATAAACCCAAACGTTTTTTGGACGAATAATTAATATAATCACATTAATTAGTGCTGCTGCAATACTTGATACAGCGCCTATTTCCGCTTTACCAAATTTGTTAGCAAGCGGCTTTGCAACCATTGCTGACACAACCATACCAGCTGTCATCAATACGGAGGAAGCCGACTGCGCTGCTGCACTTCCGTAAAAATTTGGATAAACATAATTTGCCATGCCTTGCATTGTAAGCTGCGCAAGAAGCATCATGATCGATGCTGCAATGATAGAAATCAATGCTCTGTTCTTTCCTGCTTTCTTCAACATTTCAAGCACACTTTCCTGTTTTTGATCTGGTTGTATTTCTAATTTTACACGCTCTGTAATGAGCATATAGCAAAGTATATAACAAACAACTGCTAAAACAGAACAAATGCCGGCCAACATTGTCATTTTACTGCCGTTTAACACTTCTTTTCCATCAATCTTATCATAAATGATCAATGGAGCACCTACCATAATAAATGTACCAGCTAACATACTACCCATTGTACGGAATGATGAAAGGGATTGTCGGTCATCTGGTTCTGGTGAGATAGCAGATGCCATTGCCCCATAAGGAATATTGATTGCCGTATAAAAAATGGAACCCCATAAAGTATAAGTAACGGCAATCCATACAATCTTAGCTGCCATCGGCCATCCCGCAACTCCACTTTGGAATACCAAAAAAGATGCAATCGCTACGGGAATACACATTCTGCGGATCCATGGTTTGAATTTTCCTTCTGGTGTCATTTTACTTCGGTCACAGATACGTCCCATAGTTACATCTGTAAATGCATCCAAAACACGTCCCAACATAATAAGGACACCGACAACAGCTCCCTCTATTCCTAAAATGTCTGTACTAAACTTCATTAAAAAGCTTGAAGATAAAATGAATGTGAAGTCGTTGCCGAAGTCGCCAAATAAATAGCCAAGCTTATCACGCATGCCAAAAGGTCTTACTGCTTTTTTATCGCTCATAATAATGTTCTCCTTCTTTTCTGAACACTTCCGTTCATTTTATTATTATGATGATACTTTTTAATGTTATTCACTACTAAGATAATTTTTGAACTATTTTCTCAATACTTCCATCTTCAAATGGATTTTCAAGACCCACTTCCTTGATCATATTCACAAAAAAGTCTCTCGCAGAAAGTTTACAAAGTTTCAAATAATTGTTCCATGCTTTCTTAAAGTCTTCATCCATCATGCACTTAAACTGCATTGCACAAATACTTGCAAGCACGTAATCAATATAATAAAATGGCATACCGAAAATATGTGCCTGACGTTGCCACCAACCACCATTTGCAAAGAATGGATCATCCTCGTAATCTAACCATGGACGATATTCTTTTTCTAATTTTGCCCAAAGTTCTTTTCTCTCTACTGGAGTCATCTCTGGCTTTTCATATACATGGTGCTGGAATTCATCCACCATTGTGCCATATGGAATGAAGATAGCTGAATCAGCGAAATGCATTTTCAAATAATCTTCTTTTCTATCTCCAAAGAACTTACCCATCCAGTCATAAGTGAAATATTCCATAGACATTGAATGAATTTCTGCTGTTTCCATTGTGATATCTGTAAACTCACGAATCTCTTCATCTCTTGTTACATAACCTTGGAATGCATGTCCACATTCGTGTGTGATCACATCCACATCACCGCTTGTTCCATTGAAGTTTGCAAAAATAAATGGAGCTTTATATTTTGGAAGGAATGTCATATACCCGCCTGCTCGCTTTGTTTTTCTTCCAAGTACATCAAACAACTCATTTTTCATCATAAAATTAAAGAACTCTGCTGTTTCTGCCGACAGTTCCTGGTACATTTCCTGTCCTGATTTCATGATTTCTTCCGGGGTACCGATTGGAGCTGGGTTGCCGTTCTTAAAGTAAATACCATTGTCATAGCATTTAAGTTCATCCACGCCAATGCTCTGTCTTCTTTCTTCGTGAAGTTTCAATGTAAATGGCACAAACACTTCTTTGATCTGTTTACGGAAGTTTTCTACCATATCCTTGTCATAGCAGTTACGGTTCATACGATAGTAACCAAGTTCCACATAATTTTCATAACCCATCATCTTGGCTTGCTCTGTACGGTTTTTTACCATAAGGTCGTAGATTTCGTCAATCTCTGCTGTCACACTCATGAAATAATCACTGACTGCTTTCCATGCAGACTTACGAACTTCTCTGTCATTCGATGTTGTAAACTTGCCCATTCCAGAAAGATTATATACTTCTCCTTCAAACGGGATTTCTGCTGTTGCGATGAGCTTTGTATAGCGTGTACTGAGTGCATTTTCTTCCTGCATAAGAGGAATCAGTTTTTCATCAAATGCTTTTAACGCGATCTCTACATTTTTAAAGAATACTTTCCCAATCTTTTCTTCCATATATGCGCGGTATGGAGTTTCATAAAGTACACGCGAGTACATGATGTCACAATTTTGCCATCTAGGAAGAATCTCGTCGTAATAGTCATTTTCCTTTTCATAAAATTCATCTGTTGTGTCAATGTCATGGCGAATAGAAGCCAATGTGTAGTTTGTGTTAATCTCGCTTGAATATTTGTAATATTCCTGATGAAGCGCAAATAACTCTTCTCCACTCTTTGCTGCTTTTGCTCTCTCCACCAAATCTTTGTAGAAAGCTTCTACTTCCTCAATCTCTACTCTTTTGTAAGGCATTTCCGAAAATTTCATAGTTATCTCTCCTTTTTATCTTTTTTCTTTATAAATAGATAACATCGTCACGCCGCCGAGGATGGCTGCAATTCCAATGATATCCGTGAATTTAAATTCTTGTTTTAGAAGCAGTGCTGAGGCAAATGCCGCAATCACTGGCTCAATCAACGCTATAATACTTCCTTTTAACGGACCAACCAACGTCACTCCGTATAAATAAGCAGCAAATGCAGTAACAGTGCCAAAAATCACAACGAACCCAAATGCCAATATTGTCTCAAAATCCCACGTCCCAGATACATTCCAAAGTCTTGCAACGGGAATTAACAGAATTCCAGCCAGCAGCATTCCCCAGCCAGTGGCAAAAAATGTGCCATATTTTTGAATTAATTTCACTGGAAGCACTGTGTACATAGCACAGGTCACTGCCGAAATCAAACCTAACACCAGCACACTTAGTGGAATGTTGAGTGCTTCGAGACTGCCGCCTGTTGCCAACATAAATGCTCCAAATACGACTACACCCACTACTAATATCTCTACTAATTTCGGTTTGCGTCCTTCTGAAACCAGCATCCATAACAACACAAATACTGGTGCCGTCTGTTGTATTGCTGATGTTATACCCGCATTTGACAAATTGACTGCTGCAAAATAGGTGGTCTGGCATACCGCAAATGCAAACACTGCCACCAGCAATAGTCTTTCTACTGACCGTTTGTCTTTCCATATTTCAAATAGTCCTTCTCCCTTCGCTTTCGCGCATGCAATGGTAAGGAGAATGAGTCCTGCAGTGATAAGTCGTAGTGTCACCATCCAAATCGGATCCACGCCTTTTGTGCCCATGACAAATTTGCCGGCCACCGCGCAGAACCCCCACATGGATGCTCCAAATGCCGTTATTAATATTCCTCTCAATTGGTTTTTCATACCGTTTTCACCTTTCGCGTCATAAAAAGATTTTACTACATTTCTCTGTTGAAAAAAACACTTTCTCTCATTAAAATAGAAGTAGACTTAGATTATGAAACTTGGAGGTTAGTAATTATGGGTAAAAAAGAAGAAGATTTAATCAAATATTTAGATGCGTTTATGAGTGGAAATGGCGGTTCTGTGAAACCTATGGTAGATGAAAACGGAGATATTTCTTTTGTGACAATCCGCGAAAGTGATGAAGCACAAGCAGCGAATGAAGAACTTAAAAATGCGGAATTAGCATTTGGTGAAAGAATGAACCGCGAAGGAAATCTTTTCTCAGATGGTGAGGATGATAATTGTCCAACTTGCGCAAGTATTCCAAACCTTGACGGTTTTGACGACGAGTGGTAAAAATAAGGACTTCCAGATTACTGGAAGTCCTTTACTACGTCTAATTTTGTAATTCCATAATATTGAAATATTGAGATTAATTCTTTTGTTATAACTTCACCGGGTACCGCTATCGGAATTGCCGGTGGACATGAAACAGTCGGAACCCTGCAGATTCGATTCTCGGCTTTAGCAAGTGTAACCGTTTCTGGAACAGAAAACATCGCTTCCCTAATAGACATAACTTGTTTGACAGGATGTATTAACAAATATTCTTTTTCATCATAAGGATATTGGTTTTCTCCGAGAGCAGAAATCAGTTGTTCTAAATCCTTCCTTGCATTTTCAGGTGTGAGCATAAAAACGATATAGTTCTGATCCGCGTATTCACACTCAATTCCCTTATTTCTCAAACTCTGGGTTAATTCTAAACTGGAAATGCCGTTTGGAATTTCAATCGTAATCTTTAGCGGATCACTTTCTATTGCCTTCCATCCCAAATTTTCCAATTCCCTGCAAGTTTTACAACGAAGTTCTATCATACACTTTAATCGTTCATAATATTCTTCCGAAAGATAGCGATTACATAGATCAAGAGATACCATCGTCAAATAACTTGGGCTTGTGGATCCAAACAATTCCATGGCGCGTTTTGCCTGCTCTGCAAAGATAGCAGGAGCATTTTTACTGATATGCAAATACGCTCCTCCAGTAAGCACCGGCAAAGTTTTATGTGCCGAATCACAACATATATCCGCCCCCAAATCTAATGGATGCTGAGAAGGTTCCAAAAACTTCAAATAAGCACCATGGGCATTGTCAACCGCAAGGACCACGCCTCTGTTGTGACATACATCTGCTATTCTGCCGATATCAGCCTGTGCTCCCAGGTAATCAGGGCTTGTCAAATAGACTGCCGTTATCTCTTCGTGCTCATCCAACACTTTTTCCACTTGCTTCGGCGAAACCATGCAACTACATATTGAAGACACTTTCTCTTCAGGCCACATCCATATTACATCGATATCCAACAATGTTGCTGCATATATAAATGCCTTATGAACATTTCTTGCTGCGGCGATCACAGGTTTTTTTCTCCCATTCAACATTGTCAAATAGAGCATTGCACGAATACATTGACTCGAACCTTCTGTTGAGAACAACGTGCGCTTGGAACCAAACAGTTCTGTGGCATTCGCTTCACTCTCTGCAATGATACCGTCAGCTTCATAAAGGGAATCTGCCCCACCAATTTCTGTGATGTCCCATGACTCGCATCCCAAAAATGCCTGTCCTTTGTGGCCAGGCATATGTAAACGGGTCGTATCACTTTCTGCGTACGTTTTCACAAAATCTGCAATTGGAGTTGTCATTTTTATGTTATCTTGCTTCATCTTCTGCAACCTTTATCATAATTGCACATTCCATACGTTTCCTAAACAGTTCACATCCTGGTTCGTAGATACCACGAATAGAACCGCTTGCGTGGAATGCGTTTGCTGCACAGCCGCCAGAACAATATAATTTCGCCCAGCAGTCTTTACATTCTTCTCTGGAATATGCGTTACAACCGCGGAATTCTTCTCTCACTTTATCATTTGTCACACCATTCCAAACATCGCCAAGTTTATATGCTTCTTCCCCTACAAACTGGTGACAAGGGTATAAATCTCCCCAAGGTGTCACTGCCATGTATTCCGTTCCTGATCCACAGCCAGAAATACGTTTATATACACAAGGACCTCCTGTCAAATCGATCATATAGTGATAGAAGGTGAATCCTCGTCCTTCTTTTTTACGTTTGATCATCTCTTTTGCCAGAATCTCGTATTGTTCTTTCACAATTTCTAAATCTTCTGCAGTCAACACTGCCGGATCATCTGCTGCACCCACTACTGGCTCCATACTAAGTTCTGTAAATCCAAGATCTGCCATATGGAATACATCTTTCGTAAAGTCAGGATTTGCATGTGTAAATGTTCCACGCATATAGTATCCTTGACCGCCACGTGCATCTACTAATTTTTTAAACTTTGGAACAATCTTTTCATAACTTCCATTTCCAGCATAATCCACACGAGTAAGGTCATGAATTTCTTTTCGACCGTCTAAACTGAGTACCACATTACTCATTTCTTTATTAGAAAACTCAATTACATCGTCGTCGATCAGCATTCCGTTTGTAGTTAATGTAAAGCGGAAATTTTTATTGTAAATCTTTTCTTGTGTTCTTGCATAAGCAACCAACTCTTTCACAACTTCCCAGTTCATAAGAGGTTCGCCGCCGAAAAAGTCAACTTCCAGATTTCTTCTTGTGCCAGAATTTGCAATCAAGAAATCAAGGGCTTGTTTCCCTACCTCAAAAGACATCAAAGCTCTTTCTCCGTGATATTTCCCCTGACTTGCAAAACAATATGAGCAATTCAAGTTACAAGTATGTGCTACATGAAGACATAATGCTTTGATCACATTTCCTGAACGCTCTTTAAAAGTTCCTGCTTTATCAGCAAATGTATCTTCTGTATACAATTTCCCAGCTGCCACAAGACTTTTTACATCTTCGATACAAAGGCGAAGTTCTTCTTCTGTAACGTCTTCTCTGTCTCCATATTTTCCCATCATATCAACAACAATCTCATCTGCTGTTTTCTTTGGAAATAATTCAATAATGTCATATGCAACTTCATCTACCACATGAATCGAACCTGAACAAGTATCTAACACGATGTTATATCCGTTCAATTTATATTGATGTACCATTTTTACATCCTCCACTGTTTGTTTTTATATTGATTCTATGTAACATTAAAAATGCTGCCGAAGTTGGCAGCATTTTAATAATTCTTAAAACAAATTATTTTTCTGTTTTTTCACATGCTTGATTAGCTACACCACAACTTGTTTTACATGCTGATTGACAAGAAGTTTGACATTCGCCACAGCCACCGTTTTGTGCGCTTTCACATAAGTTACGTGTTTCAAGTGTTTTAATTCTTTCCATATTTGTCATCTCCGTTTTCATTATTTTTCAGAAATTCTCTTACTATGGTATCACGAGCACTTGATAACGTCAACATTTTTTTCTTTTTTAAATCAATCCTTCCTCTTTTAACCATTCTACTTCGTCATGGATCGTATCTTTATATGGTCGTGTTGTATATCCAAGTTCTTCTTTTGCTTTTGAATAATCAAATTCATTATTTCTCGCAAGATTGTAAACAGAGAATGTTGTCATCATTGGTTTTTCTCCTGTCTTTTCAGCCTTCTTTTCCAATGTCTGTGCAATCTTATCTGCAATATTTAATGGAAGATAGAATTTAATCTTTTGGCAATTACATTCCTCATGAAGCATTTCGCACATTTCTTTTAATGTTACAGGTTCATTTGCAAGGATATACGCTTCACCGATACGTCCTTTATCAATTGCTGCGATACAACCTGCTGCCAAGTCACGTACGTCACAGAGGTTGAATGAACCTTGCATACCAATTGGCATTTGGCCTTTGATAATATCGATCAATGTATGAGTTGTTTCCCCCACTGCATAGTCAAGCGGTCCTAAAATACCGCTTGGATGAACGATACATGCTTTTAATCCCATTACTTGTACTGAATCCATAACCATTTGAGATGCTTTTGCTTTTGACTGACTATATGCACCTACTACCTTTGTTGGGTCATTTGGTTCGAACTTAGATACTTCCTTAATCTTTGTTCCATGTGGAAGTTCAGGAATCGCACCTGTACTGCTTACATATACCATTTTTAAACATTCTGGATGAGAGAGGCATTTTGTAATGATATTTCTTGTACCTGTTACATTTACTGCCATTAATTTTTCACTGTAAGCTGGATCTACTGTTACCATACTTGCGCAATGGATGATCACACTGTGATCCCCCTCTGGTACTTTGAAAAATTTTTCTAATGAAGCTTCATCACAAAGATCTCCGTAACAAACTTCCACTTCCTCTGGAAGGTATTTTACTGATTTATCGTTTGGCAAAACGAGTGCACGCACTTTTTCGCCTTTTTCTAAAAGTTGTCTGCAAATATGACTTCCTAACATTCCTGCTGCACCTGTTACTAAATTAACTCTACTCATGATATTATCTCTCCTTTGTTGTTCTTGATGAGGTAATCATACGATATGGTTATTGTCAAAGTGTTTTTGAAATGTTTCTAAAATGTTAATTTGCATCCATGTAATTTTTTTATAGTCCTAGATAATTCTGCTTTTCCCTTGATACTCTCCCCACATTTCCCAGCTTTATCTATGGATTGCCTGAATGACTACACATCCAGGACCTCCGTGTGTGATTAGAGCCGGTGCCAATTCGAACAATTCTGTTTTCGCAGCACCAAACTGTAACTTGATAGTTTCTAATATTTTCTTTGCTTCCTCTTCAACTCCAGCATGTGATACGGTAATATAATATTCCTCGTTCACACCATTTTCTTTTAGCTGCTCAATAATCGCGTCTACCGCCTTCTTCTTGGGTCGTTTTACCGTGAACAGCTTAATTCTTTTCTTATCCTCTGTCTGTGTTAATACTGGAGCAATTTTGATTACGCTTGCCAGTTTTGCTGCACCAGCGGTAAGCCTTCCGCTTCGTTTTAAAAATTCAAAGTCTTCCGGAATCACAAATGAAATCGAGGTTTCAATAATTTTCTTTAATTCCTCTATAATTTCTGTAAGTTCAATTCCACACTTTTGCAATTCCCTTGCTTTCTGTACAAGATAATGCTGTGCTCCTGCTAAAGTTTTTGTATTAATCACATGGATGTGCTGATTGTTATCGACAGATTTTTTTGCAGCCACTGCATTTTGATAAGTACCAGAAAGCCCATCCCCTATCGGAAGTACCAATAATTCTTCATCATTTTCTACGTAAATTTCCAATATTTCACCTATCGCCGACTGAGAAGTGGTTGCTGCTTCCCCATTCTTCACTCTTTCCAGAAATTCTTTGCTACTAATATCTTCATAATCTTTATATACTTCATTATCTATAATTGTACATGCTGGAATAATCTTAATTCCGATTTCTTCTCCTTCTTTTTGAGAATATAAAGCTGGTGTATCTGCTACAATCTTCATATGCCCTCCTTGCAAGTTTTCATTATCTCTTTATGTAGTTTCAATAACTGATTATCACTTTTCAAAAACTTTGTAAACCCTAATTGTGTCAATGGCAACACGCAAAAAATATGGCACAAGTACGCAACTGGTATTACGCACTTATGCCACATATTGTAGTCATATTATAATTTAATTTTTTCATTGTCTTTTGCGAAAGATATATATATGAATCGCTAAAAAGAATACGATTACTATAGAGGTAACAC
>JAZQMU010000183.1:0-16928 GCA_045543595.1 Faecalimonas sp. | reverse complement strand
TGTTGAAAGAAAATAATATGAAGGTTCATGTGTATGTGCAAGGTAATGTCCAAACGTTTGTTAAGTGGTATGAAAATAATATTTTGGATATTGCAACAACAGCAGGAATTTCAGGACAATTTTCATATGGTTACTTTGTTCTTGGAAGAGAAGTGGTTCTGCGACTTGGCGGTGCAACTCACACATTTCCGGATGTTCCAGAAGATGCATTTTACAAAGATGCTGTTATGTGGGCGGTAGAAAATGGAATTACAAATGGCACAGGTGATGGGAATTTTTCGCCAGATATGACTTGTACACGAAGTCAGATTGTGACATTCTTGTGGCGTGCGGCTGGAGAACCAGAACCATCTAGTTCGGTGAATCCATTTTCAGATGTTCCAAATGGATCATATTATACAAAGGCCGTATTATGGGCAGTGGAAAATGGAATTACAAATGGTACAGGAAACGGTAAATTCTCTCCAGATATGCCATGTACACGTAGCCAGGTGGTGACATTCTTGTGGCGTGCAGCTGGAGAACCAGAAGCAGTTAGTTCGGCGAATCCATTTTCAGATGTTCCAAATGGATCGTATTATACAAAGGCTGTATTATGGGCAGTGGAAAATGGAATTACAAATGGTACAGGAAACGGTAAATTCTCTCCAGAGATGATATGTTCAAGAGGTCAGATCGTAACCTTTTTATGGCGTGCTGAAAAATAAGAAAAGGGGTTGTTTTTAAACAGCCCCTTTATTTTTTGAATATTTTATGTTGATGTTTTTGCAGTGATGAAAAAACAATCATTCCTAATACACCGCAGGATATGATCTCGCCGATTCCGACAGACAATATCATGATCGCGATTGGAAGATTAATTCCATATGCGTAGCGTAGTACCAGAGGTACGATAATTGTGTTTGCAAGGATTGGTCCAAGGGGTGCAAAATATTTTCCTCTTTTACGAAGAAGATAGGTGATTGCTGCACCGATAAGTGTTGCCAAACTTCCGAAAATGATGTCTGGAAGAATAGCTCCGCCAATCGCATTTCCAATCAGACATCCGATAGCAAGACCAGGAATGGCAGCAGATGTAAAATACGGTAAGACCGTAAGTGCTTCTGCTAGACGAACCTGAATTTCGCCGAAGCTGAATGGAGCAAATAAGACCGTCAGCACTACATAGATAGCCGCTATCATGGCGGCATGAGTCATGAATTGAATACGCTTATTTCTCATATATGTTCTCCTTAGTTTTGATTTAGGTGAGGATGGTTTCGAACTCACCATTGACTTTGCAACGAAACCGATTATAGCACAGCAAGTTTGTTCTTGCAATACGATTTGAAAAGAGATACTATGAACAGAGAGAATGATCACGATGATAAGGAGAGGTATGATGAAGATAGATGCAGTTATTTTTGACGTAGATGGAACGTTGTGGGATACAACGGACCTTGTTGCTGAAGCGTGGAATCAAGCAGTTTCAGATTTTGGAATTGAAAGAGAAGAGCCAATTACTGGTGATACTTTAAAGAAAGAGTTTGGAAAACCAATGGATATCATCATGGACAATCTGTTTCCAGAAGAAACAAAAGAAACAAGAGAAGCATTGCTTGTGAAGTGCTGTCATTACGAGCATGAAATCTTGGAAAATTGTAAAGAGAATATCTTATATCCAAATGTGGTTGAAGTGTTTGAAGCGATCGCAAAGGATAGAAAAGTATGTATTGTGAGCAACTGTCAATCTGGTTACATTGAACTCTTTATGGAGAAGAATGGTGTGGAACATCTGGTCACAGACACAGAGTGTTTTGGTGATACCCTCCTAAGCAAAGGTGAGAATATCAAACTTGTATTGGAAAGAAATGGGTTTAAGAACGCGATTTACGTGGGAGATACTATTGGAGATTACAATGCGACGGTCTATGCAGAAGTACCGTTTGTGTTCGTAAAATATGGTTTTGGCCATGTGGAAGGGGCATGGAAAGAAGTGGATGAAATCCGTGAAGTGTTAGACTTATTAGATTAAAAAAATAAAGGGAATTCCGAATAACTCGGAGTTCCCTTTTTGTTAGCTTTGAGAGTCGAATGCAGCTAAGATTCCTTCTACAATCGTCTTAGCTAAAAGTTCTTGATATTCATCAGAACCAAGTTTCGCACACTCTGTAGGGTTTGATAAGAATCCCATCTCGATCAGGATGGCATCCATACCTGCATGTCTTGTGACATAGTAGTTATTTTCTGTTGCCCCGCGAAGCTCCATTGTTTCTTGTTTGGATACTGCTTCAACAATGCTTTCAGCAAAGATACGTGAATCTTCATCTTTCTTGCAATAGAAAGCTTCTAATCCGTCAATAGATTCATCGCCTTCAAAGAAGTTACAGTGGAGACTTACAAAGAGGTTTGCAGTTTGGTGACTGGAGAAGTAGGCACGTTCTTCCAAACTCATATAGTCGTCACTTTCTCTTGTCATGATCACGTTGATGCCGTGTTTTTCTAAAAGAGAAGCCACTTTGTTGCTGACATTCAGGTTGATTTCTTTTTCTATGATCGTACCGTCCGGGCTGGTTGTGCCACCGTCGTTACCGCCGTGTCCTGGGTCGATTACAATGCTGATTCCCGGATATTGTTTGTATGATTCTGGCTCGTCCTCTTCAGGCTCTTGCACAGGGGCTGGATCTTCTGAAGGTTCAGCGACCTCGTCATCCTGCGGTTCTATCTGAGAATCTACTTTGGGTTGTGACGCATTGTCTTTCTTGAAGAGGTCACGGATGTAGAGACATCCACAGAACATAAGAACAAGCATAGTGACTAGAATAACCCCGACGATTGTTCTTGCTATATAAGCACGAATGATTTTTTTTCGTCTTAATTTTTCTTTTCTTGACATATAATACTCCCTTATTAATTTACTGACATATAGCAATAGTATAAACTAAAATAATCAACTTTGCAATTGCGATAAATGGAAAAATGGGTTATACTAGTTGAATAGAGCAAAAAGGAGTTGATTACAATGAAATTAGTAACTGTAAGAGAATTATTTAAGAATCGCGAACAATATTTAGATAAAGAAGTAACAGTAGGCGGATGGGTACGTAGTAATCGTGACTCAAAGGCATTTGGTTTCATCGTTGTAAATGACGGATCATATTTTGAAACTTTACAAGTTGTATATCATGATACAATGGACAACTTTGCAGAGATCTGTAAACTCAACGTAGGTGCAGCCATTATCGTAAAAGGTACATTGGTTGCCACACCAGAAGCAAAACAACCATTTGAAATTCAGGCGACAGAAGTAACTGTAGAAGGTGCATCTACTCCAGACTACCCACTTCAAAAGAAGCGTCACAGTATCGAATATTTAAGAACTATTTCACATTTGAGACCAAGAACTAACACATTCCAGGCAGTATTCCGTGTACGTTCTTTAGCAGCATATGCGATTCACAAGTTCTTTCAGGACAGAGGATTTGTGTATGTAAATACACCACTTATCACAGGAAGTGACTGTGAAGGTGCAGGGGAAATGTTCCGTGTAACAACATTAGATATGGACAACGTTCCTAGAAAAGAAGATGGAACTGTTGATTATTCACAAGACTTTTTCGGCAAAGAAACAAGTCTTACAGTATCAGGTCAATTGAATGGTGAAACATATGCGCAAGCATTCCGCAGCATTTACACATTCGGACCTACATTCCGTGCAGAAAATTCTAATACACAGCGTCACGCAGCAGAATTCTGGATGATCGAACCAGAAATCGCTTTCGCTGATCTTGAAGACGATATGAACCTTGCAGAAGCAATGTTAAAATATGTTATCAACTATGTGTTAGAACATGCGCCAGAAGAAATGAACTTCTTCAATTCATTTGTAGACAAAGGTTTATTAGAACGCTTACATAACGTTGTAAGCAACGAATTTGCTCGTGTAACATACACAGACGCAATTAAACTTTTGGAAGATAACAATGACAACTTTGAATTCAAAGCTTCTTGGGGATGTGACCTTCAAACAGAACATGAACGTTACCTTACAGAACAGATTTTCAAACGTCCTGTATTTGTAACAGACTATCCAAAGGATATCAAAGCATTCTACATGAAGATGAATCCAGACAATAAAACAGTTGCAGCAGTTGACTGTTTAGTACCAGGAATTGGTGAAATCATTGGTGGAAGCCAAAGAGAAGATGATTACGACAAATTAGTTGCTCGTATGAATGAAATGGGATTAAATCCAGAAGAATACCAATTCTATTTAGATCTTAGAAAATATGGTTCTACAAGACATGCAGGTTTCGGGCTTGGTTTCGAACGTTGCGTAATGTACTTGACTGGAATGTCTAACATCCGTGATGTTATTCCATTCCCAAGAACAGTAAATAACTGCGAATTATAGGATGTAAGAGGCGTGGGGAACTTGGTTTCTCACGTCTTTTTAATTCATAAGTTTTTCTTAAGGTGAAGGGAGAGTTAGCATGAACATTTTAGTTGTTGATGATGAACATGAAATTGCCAATATTGTGGCGCTATATTTACAGAGTGATGAGTATAAAGTTTTTAAATGTTATACGGGAGAGGAAGCACTTCGATGCATCGATTCCAACAACATAGATCTTGCTATTTTGGATGTTATGCTCCCTGATATTGATGGATTTGAGATACTTAGATGTATCCGTAAGAAATATACATTTCCAGTTATCATGTTGACCGCAAAGGTGGACGCTACAGACAGGATCACTGGGCTGACATTAGGTGCAGACGATTATATTCCAAAGCCATTTAATCCGCTTGAGATGGTAGCAAGGGTGAAGGCACAGCTTCGCCGTTACACGAAGTATAATGACAATGTGAAGAACAGCGGTGATATCATTGATTTTGCGGGGCTTGTGTTAAATCGTACATCTCATGAATGTATTTTTAACGAAAGATCTCTTACCTTGACACCGATAGAATTTGATATTTTGTGGTTGTTATGTGAAAATAGGGGTAAGGTGATCAGTTCGGAAGAACTTTTTAAACAGGTTTGGAAGGAAGAATATTATAAGAACAGCAACAATACAGTTATGGTTCATATCAGACATTTGCGCGAGAAGATGAGTGGACCAACTGGGAAATGTGATTTTATCAAGACAGTTTGGGGAGTAGGTTACAAAGTTGAAGAGTAATAATTATCGTAAATTAAAACTGAGTATTCTGCTGGAAACCGTATTTGTAACAGCGCTGACTCTGTTGGTGGGATACATCCTTTTAGAATATGTTTTGGATGATTCTTCTAACGAAGTGGTACAGTTCCTGACGTCTGTCAGCATGGATGAATCGACGGCGATCAAGTGGTACTGGAGGATCATCGGGAACAACAAAGAATTTTTTATTATCATAGGATTCTTGCTTTTGTTCTCCCTGTTCTTTTACATTGCCTTGTCGAGAATGACACGTTATCTGAGACAGGTGGAAAAGGGAATCAACAATATTGCGTCGGATTCTGAAGAATCGATACAAATGATCGCAGAATTGAAGCCAATCGAGAGTCGTTTGAGTGAGATCAAGCGTATTTTGAAGAAACAGGAGAAGGAGGCCGCGGAGGCAGAGAAGAAGAAGAATGACCTTGTGGTGTATCTTGCTCATGATCTTAAGACGCCGCTCACATCCATCGTGGCTTATCTTACGATGTTGGACAGCTATAAGGATATGCCGCAAGAAGAAAGGGAGCATTATACGCATATCGCGTTGGAGAAATCAGTTCGTCTTGGGGAATTGATCAATGAATTTTTTGACATTACGAAGTTTAATCTTCAGGATATTCATTTGGAAAAGACAGAACTGAATCTGACTATGATGCTGGAACAGGTTGCAGATGAGTTTTATGGTGTGTTCCAGGAAAAAAATCTGCTTTGTCAGGTAGAGGCAGAAGATGATCTGAAAGTTTACGGGGATGCAGACAAGCTTGCCAGAGTATTTGATAATATTCTTCGTAATGCAGTTTCATATTGTTATCCAGATACGATGATTCGCATCGAGGCTGCACACGTGAACGGTGAGAACCGAATTTGCTTTTCGAATCGAGGAAAGCAGATTCCAGCAGAAAAAATTGATACAATATTCGAGAAGTTTTACCGATTAGATGAGGCGAGAGAAACACGAACTGGAGGGGCAGGACTCGGACTTGCCATTGCGAAAAAGATTGTGGAACTTCACGGAGGAGATATCAAGGCAGAGAGCGATGAGAATGAAACACATTTTATCGTAACATTGCCTGATAAACAAATGGGGGAAAAAGATGAAATTTATTCACATAGCAGACGTCCATCTAGGGGTCGAACCAGAGGGGTTAAAAACAGGAAGTAAGGCAAGAGGTAAAGAAATCTGGGATGCTTTGGAACAGGTTGTGAATCTGTGCGAATGGGAAGAAGTGGATCTTCTTTTAATCGCAGGAGATTTGTTCCACAGACAGCCTCTTATGAGAGAATTGAAAGAAGTAAACTATCTGTTTTCGAAATTGACGAAGACAAAGGTGGTATTTATCGTGGGTAATCACGATTATCTGAAACCGGATTCTTATTACCATTCTTTTGCTTGGAGCAAGAACGTGCATGCACTGCTTAATGGACATATGGGCTGCATAGAATTTCCGGAGTTAGATGTGAATGTGTATGGACTCAGCTATCATCAGAGAGAGATTACAGAAAATCTTTACGATCGCATGAGTGCGCCAGGGAAGGCAAAGTATGAGATCCTGCTTGCCCATGGCGGTGATGAGAAGCATATTCCTTTCAAAAAAGAAACTATGTTAGGTTTGGGTTATGATTATGTCGCACTTGGGCACATTCACAAACCACAGGTATTGGTAGAAAATAAGATGATCTACGCGGGAGCCTTGGAACCGACCGATAAGAATGATCTTGGACCACACGGGTATGTGAAGGGTGAGATCACAGAAGCGGGCGTAAAGGCAGAATTTGTTCCATCTGCGAAGCGAGAAAACATTCACCTTGAATTGCAGGTAGATGAACACATGACAAATGGTTCTTTGAAAGAGTTGCTTCGCGAGAAGATTCAGGAACTCGGTTTGGAAAATATATACAAGTTTATTTTAACTGGTTTTCGAGATGCGGATATTGTGTTTGAATTGGAGAATGTTATGAATTTTGGAAATATCATTGAGATTATTGATGAGACAAAACCAGCACTGGATTTTGAAAAATTGTATCTGAAGAACAGAGACAATCTTTTTGGAAAATATATCGAGCATTTCAAGGATTCAGAAGAAGACAGCATAGAACGTCAGGCTTTGTATGAGGGTGTCCAGGCGTTACTTGAAATGAAAAGGGGATAACAATGAAGATAAGGGAACTATACTTGAAAAACTTTGGTAAGTTCTCAGAAGAAAAAATCACATTTCACGACGGCATTAATTTGTTCTACGGGGAAAATGAGTCGGGGAAAACAACCATACATACTTTTATCAAGAGTATGTTGTTCGGATTGGAAAGAGGCAGAGGCAGAGCATCGGTGAATGATACGTTTAGTCTCTACGAACCGTGGGAGAATCCGAATTATTACTCAGGAAGATTGAAGTTTGAAAGTGGCGGGAAGATTTTTTCTCTTGAGAGAGCATTTGATAAATATTCAAAGAGTGCATCGCTTATTTGTGAAGATGATGGCGAGGAGCTTTCCATTGCCCATGGAGATCTGGAAGTGCTGCTCGGTGGACTTGATGCCACGAGTTATGACGATACAGTTGCAATAAGACAGATGAAAGTGGAGCCTAATCAGAGTCTGGCAGTTCAGCTCCAAAATTATGCCACAAACTATTACACAACAGGGAATAGCGATATTGACCTTGATGGAACATTGCGTCTTCTTAGCACAAGAAGAAAAGAAGTGGATAAAGAGATTCGAGAGTTGTTGCAATCAAAACAGCAGAAGCGTTCTTACATTGAGCAGGAAGCAAACTATATTTGGAGAGATTTACATAAGCTCGAGACTGAGCTGGAAGACGTAGAACAGAAGCTTGAAACTGCAGAAAATAAGAAGGATGAGCAGGAACAAAAAGAGGTACAAAAGTGGCGCATCCATCCGGGGGTATATGGCGGAATGTTAGTGTCGCTTATTCTGTCGTTCTTTGTTTTGAATGCACCTTGGAATTATCTGGTTACGATTGTGCTTGCACTTGCAGAAGGACTGTATATCTGGAATCGAACAAAGGAAGGCAAACAAAAGCCACATGCCGAACTGCTTTCAGAAACAAAAGAGATATTTGAAAAGTTATATTGGCAGAAAGAACATTTGCAAGGCGAGATCAAAGAAAAACAGATTCAATATGACAATCTTCAGGAACAGATTGCGGAGCTGGATGATGAGGCGGATGCATACAAGAAGCTGAATCAGAGAAAGCAGGCGTTGGAACTTGCCCAGGAAAAGATGGACGAACTTGCAAAAGGTGTTTACCGTGATTTCAGTATGGAATTAAATCGTAAAACTTCAGAGATTCTGAAGGAAATCACAGGTGGCAAGTATTCCATGATCATGATAGATGATAAGCTGAAGATGCATCTTTATACTGGGGAAAAGAAGATTGGTATTGAGCAGGTAAGCCGAGGAACCATTGAGCAGATTTATTTTGCGCTTCGTATGGCGGCAAGTGAGATTCTTTATGAAGAAGATTTTCCGATCGTGTTGGATGATACTTTTGTGTTCTATGACGAGAACCGTTTGAAAAATACACTGAGATGGTTAGTAAAGAGTAAAAAACAAGTGATCATCTTTACTTGTCAGAAGCGAGAAGGTGAAATTTTAAAAGAATTAGGTGTATTGTAAACAATAAAACCACAAGGAGCAATTCCTTGTGGTTTTGTATTTTGGATAGTGATTAGACAATCTTTTCACCTTTACGGTATTTTTCAACAACGTCCTGGATTCTCTTGCTTGGGTTTAGAAGTTCGCTGATAGAACCATCGTGATTCAATGTGTCGATCATGTAAGCAATATATTTGCTTAAGTCACAGTTGATATACCAAGGTCTTTCTAATAATTCTGGTGTTTGATAGATTAAGTTTGTTGTAAGTACACCGTGAAGGATACCTTCTTCATAAGCTTGATCGAATTTTTCAAGACCGTTTGTGAAAAGACCAAAAGTAGAAGCTGCAAAGATGCGGTTTGCTTTTCTGTCTTTTAATTGTCTTGCAACATCGAGCATACTATCGCCTGAAGAAATCATATCGTCAACGATGATAACATCTTTTCCTTCTACTGAAGAACCTAAGAACTCGTGAGCAACAATAGGGTTACGGCCATTTACAATACGTGTGTAGTCACGACGTTTGTAGAACATGCCCATATCAACGCCAAGTACGTTTGCAAGGTAGATAGCACGTTCTGTAGCACCTTCGTCAGGGCTGATAGCCATCATGTGATCGCTGTCGATCTTAAGATCATCATGTTTTGTGAGCAGGTTTTTAACGAATTGGTATGTTGGACGTACTGTTTCAAAACCGTGTAATGGAATGGCATTTTGAACACGTGGGTCATGTGCATCGAATGTGATGATATTGTCTGCTCCCATACGTACTAATTCTTGAAGCGCAAGTGCACAGTCAAGAGATTCTCTACCTGTTCTCTTGTGTTGTCTGCTTTCATATAGGAAAGGCATGATTACGTTGATTCTACGAGCCTTTCCGCCAATAGCAGCAATAATTCTCTTTAAGTTTTGGAAGTGATCGTCAGGAGACATGTGATTTGTCTTGCCGGATAAAGAGTATGTGACACTGTAGTTACATACATCTACCATAATAAATACGTCTTTACCTCTGACAGATTCTCCAATGATCCCTTTTGCTTCCCCAGAACCGAAACGTGGAACTTTTGAGTTAATGATGTAAGTTTCTTTTGAGTAATCTTGGAATGTGATATCATCTTTTGCAACGTTTTCTTTACGCCACTTTACAAGATAGTCGTCTACCTTTTTACCTAACTCTTGGCATCCATTTACTGGAATAAATCCAAGAGGTCCTACAGGAATATTTTCAAGAGTGCGTTCTGTGCGGTGTAACATTAGTTTTCCTCCCTGTTCATTAGTCGCTTCTTAATGCGAATGTCGTCACCAGTTAATTTTAACATTGTATAGTTGCTTGTGATTCGGGAAAAGGTTCTTTCTGAGTAAATGTTAACCAGTGCTTCCAAAGAAAGATTTGTGGAAATAATAGTCGATTTGCGACGTAACAGTCTTTCATTTAAACAGAGGAACAATTGGGAAACTGTAAACGAGTTAGCCAGTTCAGTTCCTAAATCATCAATAATCAATAAATCGCAATCAAAGATGTGTTCATTCATCTCGTCAGCAGCTTCATCCTTTCCAAATCTGCTTTTTGCAAGTGTATCAAATAATTCAAATGCAGAAAAGTAGATCACGGAATGAGATCTATCAATCAATTCCTTGGCAATACAATTGGAAAGAAATGTCTTTCCAACACCTGTGTCACCGTAGAGGAACAAATTGCGGAATTCAGTAGAGAACGTATCGATGAACTCTTGAGCTGCCTGATGAGCTTTCTTAACCATAGTCAAAGAGGAAAGTCCAGTCTTGGCATCTACATAGTTGTCTGAATAATACTGGAATGAAAAAGTATCAAAATTCTCTTTCTGAAGTGTATTCTTTAAATTAGATTGGGTGTAAAGCAAATCAATGATCGCTTTACGGAAGCAATGACACTTTTGATTGTCAATGTAACCAGTATCTTTGCAGTCTGGACAATCATAGATCGGTTCCAGATAATCAGCAGGATAACCAGCTTCTATCAATAATTGTGTCTTGCGGTCTGAAAGTTCACGAATCTGAGATTTCAATTCAGAAAGTGCATTTTCATCACCTTCCAGAAGTCGTCTTCCCTGTTGGACACTTAAAAAAGAAATCTGTCCGTTGATTTTGGAAATTTCAGGAATTTTATTATACACATCTTCTTGACGTTTGTCTAATATATTGTGATTTTTCAGTTGTTTTTGTTCATATGTACGGAAAATAGCATCGTACTGAGAGTTGTTTAAAGCCACGTTAAACTCCTTTAGTTGTTGTTGAGAAGCTGGGCTTCTAATGAATTCATATCGTAAGCGCGGCTCTCAAAGTTGTTAAAACGGCTGACAGCAGATTGCTTTGCTGTCTTTTTCTTGTTTTCTTTTCCTTGTTGGAAAACCATATCTAAATGGGAAATGTCAGAAAGGTGATGCACATTGTTGGCAGCCCAGTTTCTTAAAATGGAATCTGTGTACTTGAAGTCAGCCTTGTGCGTGTTGGCAATCGTGCGATTGCAAGCTTCAAGGATCACATCCAAAGTAAAACCGTATTCATCAGTCCACTTTCTAATATATTCCAGTTCTAGCTGAGCCGGACTTCTTCCCTTCACACCAAAAGCATTCAGGATAGCAAAGCTTGTCTTATTAGAAGCAGTAAAAACAGCGGTACGTTCTTTTGCCTGACTTACGGTTGTAATATCTTCGTCAGACCAAT
This sequence comes from Faecalimonas sp., assembly GCA_045543595.1. Taxonomy (GTDB): domain Bacteria; phylum Bacillota; class Clostridia; order Lachnospirales; family Lachnospiraceae; genus Faecalimonas. Next base: position 5,431 of record JAZQMU010000183.1, on the reverse strand, counting down.
TGTGCGCCACTTTTTCTATGTAATGCATACTCTTATGACCGTTTTCCACACAATATTCAATTAAATATTCGATAAGATCAATCGAAAAATGAAGTTCATCGAAGAAATAATTAATCTTCTTAATCTCAGAAGCGGACAATGGCTTACCCATATATTGTTCAGCTACGAAATACAGTTGACGAAGATCTTCCTGTGAAGCAGCAGATGCAGTAACCTTAGGTTTAACAGTGCCAGCGGCAGAAAGTTTAGCTGCTTTACCGATGCTAAGGCCACAGATATTCCCTGATGCATCATGATCAATCTTGAGAAGACCAGCCTCACTCCAATAGTGAAATGCTCGAAGCACATCTTTTTCTGTACATTCCAGGATATCTGCAATCTTAGAGATAGAAATCTCACAGTCATCTGCATTCAAATAACGTAAAAGCATAAGATATACTTTTACATATTCACCATTAGCTTTTGCCATATATATATCAATAAATTCGTTTTCCACCGTCGTCGTATTTCCTTGATGACGGTTCTTAAGTGTTAGTGTTCTAGTCATAATTTCACCTATAATCCCATTAGTATGGGTATTATAGCATTAAGAAATCAGTGACAAAAGAACTTTTAAGTGGATATCTCGCCTTTTTTGTGGATAAAAAAATTGTGGATAATGTGGATAACTCTTACTTGAGAAGAGATTCTCCAATGTTTACAACGTCTCCGGCCCCCATAGTTATCAACATATCACCGTGGATAACTTTTTCTAGCACAAATTTTTCAATTGCTTCAAAGCTTGGAAGATAGTATGCGTCTGTACCTAAACCTTTAAGTTCTTCAGCTAAAGCTTCTGAAGTCACACCTAAAGTATCTGTTTCACGAGCTGCATAGATATCAGCAAGGATTACATGATCCGCAAGAGAAAGAGCTTCCGCAAATTCGTGGAAGAATGCTTTCGTTCTTGTGTAGGTATGCGGCTGGAAAATGCACCAGATATCCTTGTGTGGATAGTTCTGTGCGGAAGTCAAAGTTGCTTTGATTTCTGTTGGGTGATGTGCATAGTCATCAATGATCGTAAAACCATTGCGTTCCCCTTTATACTCAAAACGTCTCACTGTTCCGACGAAAGAAGCAATACCTTTTTGAGCTACTTCAAGGGAAATACCCATAAGGTCTGAAACTGCGATTGTAGAAAGCGCATTGGATACGTTGTGCATTCCTGCAACGGAAAGCTTAATGCGACCGACATTTTCACCATATCTGATAAGATCGAAAGACGCATTTCCAAACTCATCAAATGTAATATTTGCAGCAGAATAGTCTGCATCTTGAGTTTCGGAATATGTGATCACTTTGCAGGCAAGACCGTCTGTGATCGTTTCGATCGCTTCGATATTCTTGTTGATGATCAACGCTCCGTCTTCTGGAAGAATCTGTGCAAATTTGTGGAAAGAAGCACGGATATCGTGGATGTCTTTAAAGAAATCCATATGATCTTCTTCTACATTTAAAATAATACTGATCTTTGGAAAGAAACTGTGAAAACTGTTTGTATATTCACAAGCTTCTGTCACAAATACTCCTGAATTGCCAACACGGATGTTGCCGCCGATAGCATTTAAGATGCCGCCTACAGAAATCGTAGGATCTGTCTCTGCTGCAAGCAATATATGTGAAAGCATAGAAGTAGTAGTTGTTTTTCCGTGTGTACCCGAAACTGCAATAGGAGTATCATAATTGTTCATAAGCTGACCAAGGAGTTCCGCGCGGGATAACATAGGGATTCCTTGTCTTACTACCTCCATATATTCTGGATTATCTTCATGAATGGCAGCTGTGTAAACAACCACATCAATACCTTCGATTACATTTTCAGCCTTTTGTGGATAGAAGATTTTAGCTCCCATGGATTCGAGATGAGCAGTCAAGTTGGAAGGTTTGGAATCCGAACCTGAAATTGTAAAATCTTCTTTTAAAAGAATTTCGGCAAGACCGCTCATGCTGATTCCGCCGATGCCGATAAAGTGCACATGCACTGGTTTTTTAAAGTCAATTTTATACATAAATAACACTTCCTATTTGAAATACTATCATATAGTTTTTATCTCTCCTATATATTATATACAGTTATACATAAAAAACCAAGTTATTTTGTTTTGTATAAATGTAATAAAAAGATTGGCGATTTTTCGATTTTTTTGTAAAAAATGTTCACGGATTTCAAGGCGTATGCTATAATCAAAATAATAGTATACTGTGAAGGGGTGACATCATGAAAAAGAAGGAGATGATAGCAATGCTGTTGGCTGGAGGACAAGGCAGTCGTCTTGGTGTTCTCACAGCTAAAGTTGCTAAGCCAGCTGTGGCATTTGGGGGAAAATACCGCATTATTGATTTTCCACTCAGCAATTGTATCAATTCAGGAGTTGATACGGTTGGTGTCCTTACTCAATATCAGCCTTTGCGTTTGAATTCTCATATCGGAATTGGTATTCCATGGGATTTGGATCGTAATGTGGGTGGGGTTACAGTTTTGCCACCGTATGAAAAAAGTGCAAATAGTGAATGGTATACAGGTACAGCAAATGCGATTTATCAGAACCTGGAGTATATGGAAAGTTATAATCCTGATTATGTATTGATTTTGTCGGGGGATCATATTTATAAGATGGATTATGAAGTTATGCTTGATTTCCATAAAGAAAATAACGCAGACGTAACAATTGCTGCTATGCCAGTGCCAATGGAGGAAGCAAGCAGATTTGGTATCGTTGTTGCAGACAATAAAAAGCGTATTACAGCGTTTGAAGAAAAGCCAGCGCAGCCAAGAAGTAATCTGGCTTCTATGGGTATATATATCTTTAGTTGGAAAGTGCTTCGCGATGCGCTTATTGAAAAGAAAGATGTTCCTGGATGTGATTTTGGGAAACATGTCATTCCATATTGTTTTGAAGAAAATAAGAGGATGTTTGTTTACGAATTCAATGGATACTGGAAAGATGTAGGAACGTTGGGCTCATATTGGGAAGCAAACATGGAACTTCTTGATATCGTTCCAGATTTTAATTTATATGAAGAATATTGGAAGATTTATACCAATAGTTCAATTTTGCCACCACAATATCTTGGGGAGAATGCGGTAATTGAAAAGAGTGTTGTGGGTAATGGTGCAGAAATTTACGGTGAAGTAAAACACTCTGTTCTCAGTGCAGGGGTTACTGTCGGTAAAGGAAGCGTGATTCGCGATTCTATCATTATGCAAGATGTAGTGATTGGAGAGAATTGTGTGATCGACAAAGCGATCATTGCGGAAAACGTTGAAATTGGCGATGGTGTAACGATCGGTATTGGGGCAGACACTCCAAATCAGTTAAAGCCTGATATCTATGCATTTGGCATTGCTACGATCGGGGAAAATTCAGTGATTCCGTCTGGTGTTCAGATTGGAAAGAATACGACGATCAGTGGCGTGACAGTGAAAGAAGATTATGTAGGCGGAGCCCTTGAAAGCGGAGAAACTTTGATAAAGGCAGGTGATAGAGCATGAAAGCAGTAGGACTAGTTTTGGCGGGTGGAAGCAGCAATAAGATGCGTGAACTCACAAGAAAACGTGCTGCAGCAGCAATGCCAATCGCCGGAAGCTACAGAGCAATTGATTTTGTTCTTAGCAACATGTCCAATTCCGGAGTGTCGAAGGTGGCTGTGTTGACACAGTATAATGCCCGTTCATTGAATGAACATCTGAACTCAGCAAAATGGTGGGATTTCGGAAGAAAACAAGGCGGACTTTATGTGTTCACACCAGTGATCACTGCAGACAATGGATATTGGTACAGAGGAACTGCAGATGCGATTTATCAGAATCTGGATTTCCTCAAAAGATGTCATGAGCCATATGTGATCATCACATCAGGTGATGCTGTCTACAAGATGGATTATGAAAAGGTACTGGAATATCATACAGAAAAGAGAGCTGATATTACGGTTGTGTGCAAAGAACTTCCGGCAGGAGAAGATGCCAGAAGATTCGGTATCGTAAAAACAGACGAGGACATGCGTATTACAGATTTTGAAGAGAAGCCAATGGTGGCTACGTCTAATACGATCTCAACTGGAATTTATGTGATCCGCAGACGTCTCCTGATCGACTTGATTGAACAGTGCGTAGAAGATGAGAGATATGATTTCGTATCGGATATCTTGATCAGATATAAAAATCTGAAAAAGATATATGCTTACAAGCTTGAAGACTACTGGAGTAATATTGCGACAGTAGACGCATACTACAAGACAAACATGGATTTCTTAAAGACAGATACCAGAAAGTATTTCTTTAAAGATTATCCCGAGATTTATTCTAAGGTTAGTGATTTGCCACCAGCAAAATACAACCCTGGAGCAGTTGTGAAAAACAGTCTTGTTGCAAGCGGAAGCATTGTAAATGGAACAGTTGAAAATTCAATATTGTTCAAAAAAGTATTTGTGGGAAACAATTGTGTGATTAAAAATTCAATCATTCTCAATGATGTTTATCTTGGCGACAATACTTATATTGAAAATTGCATCGTGGAAAGCCGTGGAACAATCCGAGCAAATACCCGCCATGTAGGCGAAGATAAAATAAAAGTAGTAGTAGAAAAGAATGAAAGATATGAATTCTAGAAAGAGGTAGTATATGCAAATCACAGATGTACGCGTACGTAAAGTTGCGAAAGAAGGTAAATTGAAAGCAGTAGTATCAATTACTATGGATGACGAATTTGTGGTACACGATATCAAGGTGATCGAAGGGGAAAAAGGGCTTTTCATCGCTATGCCTAGCAAGAAAGCTACTGATGGTGAATACCGAGATATTGCGCATCCAATCAATTCCGGAACAAGAGAACGCATTCAGACGATGATTCTTGAGAAGTATGAAGAAGCGTTGAAAGAAGACACATTTGAAGAGGCAGAATAGAATGATTTCTTTGAGGACGAGCAGAAATGCTCGTCCTTTTTTCGCGTTTGTGCTAAAATAGAGAAAAACGGCAGAAGAGGTATATTCCATGAATTTTAGAATATTATATGAAGACACACACGTGATTGTCTGCTACAAACCGGCTGGAATTCCCACGCAGACGGCAAAACTTGGAACTCCAGACATGGTGAGTCTTTTAAAAAATCATTTAAAAGGCGGATACGTTGCAGTGATACATCGTCTGGATCAGCCAGTAGAGGGTGTGCTTGTGTTTGCAAAAAATCCACAGGCAGCGAAGGAATTAAACAGACAGCTGCAAAGTGATGATTTTGGAAAGTATTACAAGACGGTTCTGTGGGGGATTCCAGATAAGAGAGCTACTGTTTTAGAGGATTATCTTGTGAAAGATGGTAAGACAAACACATCTCGCGTTTGTGAGTCAACAGAGAAGGATGCCAAGAAAGCACTCCTTTCCTATGAAGTTTTGAC
>JAZQMU010000182.1:0-4163 GCA_045543595.1 Faecalimonas sp. | reverse complement strand
TATACAGATTTATTAGAAGTAGTAAACCAAGACGTTGAAGAAGGCAACACAAAGATTGTGAACAGCCGTTACTCAATCATTCTTGCAACATCTAAAAGAGCAAGACAGATCATTGACGGTCAAAAGCCTTTAGTTGACGCTAAGGTTGCACAAAAGCCTCTTTCAATTGCAATTGAAGAGTTAAATAATTCAAAAATTAAGATTGTTGCAGACGATGCAGAATAAGAAAACAAAGACAGATACTCAGATATCTGTCTTGTTGAATATATAGGAGATATTAAGTATGAACATTTTATTTGTGTCATTAGGTTGTGATAAAAACCTTGTAGATACAGAAGTGATGCTCGGTCTTCTTGCGAAAAATGGTCATCAGATGGTAGACAGTGAAGAGTTTGCTGATGTGATCGTTGTAAATACATGCTGCTTTATTCATGACGCAAAAGAAGAAAGTATCCAGACTATTTTAGAGATGGCTGAATACAAAAAAGAGGGTAGATTAAAAGCACTTATTGTAACAGGATGTCTTGCGCAAAGATATAAACAAGAGATCTTGAATGAAATTGAAGAAGTAGACGCAGTTCTTGGAACAACTTCTTACGATAAAATCGTGGATGCCATTGAAGAAGCGTTAAAAGGCAATAAGACTTTGGAGATGAATGATATTGACGCACTTCCAGTGGTGGAAAGCAAGAGACTTGTAACTACTGGCGGACACTATGCATATCTCAAGATTGCAGAAGGCTGTGACAAGCATTGCACGTACTGTATCATACCAAAGATCCGTGGGAATTTCCGAAGCGTTCCGATGGAACGATTGATCGCGGAAGCGAAAGAATTGGTTGCTCAAGGTGTGAAGGAACTGATTTTAGTTGCGCAGGAAACAACCTTGTATGGAAAAGATATTTACGGAAAAAAATCACTGCATCTCTTATTAAAGGAATTATGTAAGATCAGTGGTTTGTATTGGATCCGTGTATTATATTGTTACCCAGAAGAGATTTACGATGAACTCATCCAGGTAATCAAAGAAGAAGATAAGATTTGTAAGTATCTGGATCTTCCGATTCAACATGCATGTGATGACGTGCTTAAAAGAATGGGAAGAAGAACTTCAAAAGCACAACTCATTGAGATTGTAGAAAAGCTTAGAAGAGAGATTCCAGACATTACCCTTCGAACAACGCTCATCACTGGTTTTCCAGGGGAAACGGAAGAACAGCACGAAGAACTTATGGACTTTGTGGATGAGATGGAATTTGACCGTCTGGGTGTATTTACATACTCACCAGAGGAGGATACACCAGCAGCGAATATGCCAGATCAGATTGAAGAAAGTGTGAAAGAAGACCGTCAGGCAGATCTGATGGAACTTCAGCAGGAGATTGCTTTTGAACTTGCGGAAGAGATGATCGGCAAAGAAGTGATGGTCATGATCGAAGGTAAAGTTGCAGATGAAAATGCATATGTAGGAAGAACGTATAAAGACGCTCCAAATGTGGATGGACTTATTTTCGTGGAATCTGATGAATTGCTTATGTCAGGTGACTTTGCGAAAGTTCGAATCACAGGAGCCTTGGAGTATGATTTGATAGGAGAGATAGTATAATGAATTTACCAAATAAGTTGACAGTATTACGTGTTTTAATGGTTCCATTTTTTGTTGCATTTATGCTCTATCCACTTGCTGGAGATGCTAGCAAATATGTTGCATTGGCACTTTTCTGTGTTGCTAGTTTCACAGATTTTCTTGATGGAAATATCGCAAGAAAGCATAACCTTGTAACAAATTTTGGGAAATTTATGGATCCGCTTGCGGACAAACTTTTAGTGTGCTCAGCACTCATTTGCCTCAGTTCCATGGGTAAACTTGCAACATGGATCACACTTATCATTATTGCACGTGAATTTATCATCAGTGGTTTCCGTCTTGTAGCATCGGATAATGGTATCGTTATTGCTGCAAGTTACTGGGGTAAATTCAAAACGGTATCGCATATGACAATGATCATTATGCTGATTTTGGATTTTGAACATCCAATTTATCAATTTGCCACAGGTTTTGTTGTAGGTATCGGACTTGTGCTTACAGTAGTTTCCCTTGTGGATTATGTTAAGAAGAATATCCAAGTGTTAACACAAGGCGGAATGTAATATTAGACTAGAGAACCTGACTGGAGATTCCGGTCAGGTTTTTTGTGAAAGAGGGATCATATGATTTTAGAAGAACAATTTGTCAAGAAAATCAAAGAATTAGGTTATACCATCACAACAGCGGAATCTTGCACAGGAGGTCTTCTTGCGGGAAAGATTTTGAATGTGTCCGGAGCGTCTGATGTTTATAATGAAGGTCATATCACATATTCTAACGAAGCAAAAGAGAGAATTCTTGGTGTAAATCATAAAACGCTGGAACTGTTTGGTGCTGTAAGCAGTGAGACAGCAGGAGAGATGGCAGAAGGAGCAGCGAAGGCAGCGAAAGCTGAAATTGGGTTGAGTACAACCGGTATTGCAGGACCAGGTGGTGGGACTCCAGAAAAGCCGGTGGGACTCATCTATCTGGGATGCTATTTTGATGGACAAGTACACACAAGGAAATGCAATTTTTCCGGAAACAGAGAAGAAAACAGAAGAGATGCGGTGAATGCATCCCTTGAATTTGCAATGGAGATTTTGTCGAAATATTAAAAAATATTAAAAAGAACTAGACTTAATTACGAGTTTATGAGAAAATGATTCTATATGGATGTTAAACTTATGACGAACACCATGAGAACAAATTATACATACTTGAAAGGAGTTTTAATCATGATTTATTCACATGAAGTAAAAACTATGTGTCCAGTAGCCATCGGCGTTAACCATGGCCCAGCTCCAATCCCAGAAGAAGCAAAATGGGTAAAAGCAAAAGAAGTTACAGATATTTCTGGTTTAACACACGGTGTTGGCTGGTGTGCACCACAACAAGGAGCTTGTAAATTAACATTAAACGTTAAAGAAGGTATCATCCAAGAAGCATTAGTAGAAACAATCGGATGTTCTGGTATGACACACTCTGCAGCTATGGCTTCAGAAATTCTTCCAGGAAAAACTATCTTAGAAGCTTTAAATACAGACTTAGTATGTGACGCTATCAACACAGCTATGAGAGAATTATTCTTACAAATCGTTTATGGTAGAACACAATCTGCATTCTCTGAAGATGGTCTTCCAGTAGGTGCTGGTCTTGAAGATTTAGGTAAAGGTCTTCGTTCACAAGTTGGTACAATGTACGGTACATTAGCTAAAGGTCCTCGTTACCTTGAAATGGCTGAAGGTTATGTTACAGGTATCGCTTTAGACGCTGATGACCAAATCATCGGTTACCAATTCGTAAGCCTTGGAAAATTAACTGACTTCATCAAAAAAGGTGATGATCCTAACACAGCATGGGAAAAAGCTAAAGGACAATATGGTCGTGTAGCTGACGCTGTTAAGATTATCGACCCACGTGTAGAATAATAGAAGGAGGACATAATAATGGCTTTATTTGAATCATTTGAAAGACGTATTGACCAAATCAATGCAGTATTAAATAGCTATGGAATCGCTTCTATTGAAGAAGCTGAAAAAATTACAAAAGACGCTGGATTAGACGTTTACAATCAAGTAAAAGGAATCCAACCAATCTGTTTTGAAAACGCTTGCTGGGCTTACATCGTAGGTGCTGCAATCGCAATCAAAAAAGACTGCAGAAGAGCTGCTGACGCTGCTGCAGCAATCGGTGAAGGTCTTCAAGCATTCTGTATTCCAGGTTCTGTTGCTGACCAACGTAAAGTAGGTTTAGGACATGGTAACTTAGGAAAAATGTTACTTGAAGAAGAAACAGACTGTTTCGCATTCTTAGCAGGTCACGAATCATTCGCAGCTGCTGAAGGTGCTATTGGTATCGCTGAAAAAGCTAACAAAGTTCGTCAAAAACCTCTCCGTGTTATCTTAAACGGTTTAGGAAAAGACGCTGCTCAAATCATTTCAAGAATCAACGGTTTCACATTCGTTGAAACAGAAATGGATTACTTCACAGGTGAAGTAAAAGAAATCAGCAGAACTGCATATTCAACAGGACTTCGTTCAAAAGTTAACTGTTATGGTGCTAATGATGTAACAGAAGGTGTTGCTATCATGCA
>JAZQMU010000181.1:0-12685 GCA_045543595.1 Faecalimonas sp. | reverse complement strand
CATCATTGAGTTCTTTAAATGTTTCTTTATTCTTTTCCTCGTGGCAGAATACTTTTACAACCTTCTGTCCACTCATCATTTCTTCGATAAATCCATTTACATTCCCAAGATTTCTTTGCTGATCTACAAAGTATTTTCCACTTTTTCCTGCTGCTGTTTTGCTCGCCCAAAGCATGATTGCAACCATGATGAGCGTCACAAACGTAAGCGGAACACTCAGTACCAGCATACTGATCAGTACACTGACAATCGTCATTGCGCTGTTGATCAGATTCGGTATACTTTGACTTACAACTTGTCGCAATGTATCCGTGTCATTTGTGTATACTGACATGATGTCCCCGTGGGAATGAGTGTCAAAATATTTGATTGGAAGCTTTTCCATATGCTCAAATAAATCGTCTCGGAGATCACGTAATACACCTTGTGTCACATTGATCATGATTCGGTTATAAATATATACCGCAGCAATACCGATCAGATAAAATCCAGCCACTCGCGTAATAGCTCCTAATAATGGAGCAAAGTCTGGATCAGAAGCTAAGAGCATTGGTCCAATATAATCGTCGATCAGACTTTTCTGAAACATAGTTCCCTGCACATTGGCAAGTACACTTACGCAGATCAATATCATGACAGAAATATAATGCCATTTGTATTTACGAAATACATAGCGCATCAGCCTCATAAAAAGCTTTCCCGGGTTTTTTACCTGGGGTTTTACACCTCTAGGCGGTCTCCCACCTGGTCCATGTCCTAGTCCTGCCATATTTACTCACCCGCCTTTTCATCGAAATCTCCGCCGCCCTGTGTCTGGGCTTCATATACCTCACGGTAGATTTCATTTGTATTAAGAAGGTCTTCATGAGTTCCAAACCCATTTACCTGTCCATCTTCCATCACAATAATCCTGTCAGCATTCTGCACACTGGAGATACGTTGCGAAATAATAAATTTTGTCGTATTTGGTATCTCTTCTGTAAATGCTTTTCGGATTCTTGCATCTGTAGCTGTATCTACTGCACTTGTACTATCGTCCAAAATCAAAATCTTTGGATCTTTCAAAATAGCACGGGCAATACAAAGTCTCTGCTTCTGCCCACCCGAAACATTCGTGCCGCCACGCTCAATCTTTGTATGATATCCTTCAGGAAAACTACGGATAAAGTCGTCCGCGCATGCCAGTTTACAAGCACGGATACATTCCTCTTCCGTCGCCTCTTCATTTCCCCAGCGAAGGTTGTCCAAAATTGTACCTGAGAACAATACATTATTCTGAAGCACTACAGAAACCTGATTTCTCAGCACTTCCATGTCGTATTCTTTCACATTATGACCACCAACCAAGATTTCGCCTTCTGACACATCATAAAGGCGACTGATAAGGTTCACTAAACTTGTCTTGGCACTTCCGGTACCCCCGATCACGCCAATCGTTTCTCCCGATTTCACATCCAAATTAATATTCTTTAAAACAAATTCCTTGGAATCTTTCTTGTATGCAAAGTTTACATTACGAAATTCCACGCTTCCGTCTGGCACTTCATAAATTGGTTCTTCCGGATTATGGATGTCGCTTTCTTCTGTGAGCACTTCCGCAATACGTTTTGCCGCCGCCATACTCATAGTGAGCATCACGAAAATCATAGAAAGCATCATGAGGCTCATGAGAATATTCATGCAGTACGCAAGCAGACTCATGAGATTACCTGTAGAAAGCGTATCTGAAACGATCATTTTTGCTCCGATCCAACTGATAAGCAAAATACATCCATATACTGTAAACTGCATCACCGGAGAGTTAAAGATAATGACTTTTTCCGCTTTCGAGAAGATTTCATAAATTTTCTGACTTGTTTTCTTAAACTTTTTTGTTTCCTCTTTCTCACGCACATAAGCTTTTACCACACGGATTGCCGAAACATTTTCTCTTACTGCACTGTTCATCTCATCATACTGTGGAAATGCCTGCGAAAAATACTTGGTAGCATTTTTCATGATCAGAAGCAAAATTGCACCAAGGAAAATAACTGCCACCAAATACACAGACGCCAGTTTCGGACTAATATAAAATGACATCGCCATGGCACAGATCAACGTGATTGGTGATCTGACACACATTCTAAGCAGCATCTGATAAGCATTCTGTACGTTTGTCACATCCGTTGTCATACGTGTCACAAGTCCTGCTGTGCTGAACTTATCGATATTTGCAAACGAAAATGTCTGAATGTGGTTAAACATCTTTTCTCTCAGGTTCTTTGCAAAACCAGCCGACGCCTTGGCCGCAAAACGACCGCCTGCCATACCTGCCAGGAGACCTATAACAGCTGCCACGATCATGACAGCACCAATTTTATAAATATGTACCATATCCCCTTTTTCCACACCGTTATCGATGATGGATGCCATAAGATATGGAACCATCATCTCCATGATAACTTCAAGTACCATGAAACATGGTGTGATGATGGATGGGAATTTGTACTCCTTTACTTCTTTCATAAGTAATCGAATCATTCTTTTCACTTCCTATTTTACTTTTTCTAATAGAGCGATTGTTTCTACATGAACCGTGTGACAAAATTGATCAACAGCCACCGCTTTCACCACTCTATAACCTCTGCCTTGAATCATTTCCAAATCTCTTGCAAGACTTGTCACTTTACATGAGATATAAACGATCTTATCTACCCCGTAATCCAAAATTTTTGGAAGAGCCTTTGGATGGATACCATCACGTGGCGGGTCGAGCACGATCACATCTGGTTTTTCCTCGATCTCATCAAGCACCTTAAATACATCCCCTGCAAGGAATCTGCAGTTTGTGATGCCATTGTGTGCTGCATTTTCATTTGCTGCCACAACCGCTTCTTCCACAATCTCAACCCCGATCACGTTCTCAGCAACAGGCGAAAGAATCTGCCCAATCGTACCTGTACCACTGAAAAGATCATAGAGAGTTTTCCCCTTCATATCTCCAAGATAATCTCTTACTGTACTGTAGAGAACTTCCGCCGCTCTTGAGTTTGGCTGGAAGAATGAAAATGGTGTGATCTTAAATTCCATGCCAAGAAGTCTTTCATAGAAATAATCCTGACCATAGAGTACTCTTGTTTCATCGCTTTGCACCACGTCGGACAAAGAATCATTTAGAATATGAAGAATACCAACGATCTTCCCCTCTAATTCCAATGCGAGAAGTTCTTCCACAAGCGGCGCCATATCATGTTCTTCCTGCGTTGTAGTAACCAGATTCACAAGAATCTCACCTGTAATATCTCCTCGTTTCAGAAGAAGATGACGCAGATATCCAACATGCTGCATTTTCTTATAATAACTTACATTACGTTCTTTAAAATAATTCAGCACACACATTAAAATCTTTGTCATGTCTTCATGCACTAACTTACAATCGTGTACTGTTAGCACATCATATGTACTGCCTTTTTTGTGAAGTCCCAACGAAAGCGGTCCATCCTTGTATTCGTCCCCAAATGAGAATTCCATTTTGTTGCGGTACGCGAATTCCTTCGGACTTTTCTTCACGCCTTCAAACACATAGTCTCCAATAATAGCGGCATCTAAAATCTCTTTTACCTGCTCTTCTTTCATCTTTACCTGATCGTCGTATGCCATCGTCTGATACATACAACCGCCGCAAGCTGGAAAAGAGCTACATACAGGATCTCTTGTTTCAAGAGGTGACCTTTCGAGCACTTCCAAAAGTCTTCCTTCTGCCTTTCCTTTTCTCATCTTATTCACTGCAAATTTTACTTTTTGACCTGGAATCCCATTTTTAACGAGAACATTCTTCTCTTCTCCCTCAACTGTTACGATTCCTTTATTTGGGAATTCTACTTTTTCAAGAAATCCTTCGTAAACCTGTCCTTTTTTCATCTATGTGAATTTCCTTTCTTAACTAACAAATGAATAAAAAACTGTCGTGAATTATTCCACGACAGTTCTTCGCGTTCTAGACTAGATTTCATCATCGTCTTCGAAGCAATCATCCATGAAATCATCTACAAAATCATCTTCGAAATCGTCTTCAAAATCTTCCAAATAATCAGGTGTAAGGAAGCGATATACTGCATAAGCGATTGCTGCAACTGCCGCAACTGCACCCACAACAGCAAGAATCCAAAGCACTACTTTTTTGCACTTACATTCCTTCTTGCCAAACATTTCCTGCAATTTTGCTACAGAAACCATATCTTCTAATTTACTCATAAAACACGTCCTTTCCACTTTTTCAAGCACCATATTTAAACTTATTATAACATCAGCGAGTTTATATTACCATATGTAGTTTTTACATTTTTATACAATTAAATTTTCTGAAGTTTTGCAAACCCCGCAAACATCTTTTTCACACCTGCATTGTCAAAATCTACCGTCACTTCATAATCTCTTCCGCCAGAAACAATAGAAAGCACTAGCCCTTCTCCAAACTTCATATGTCGTACTCGGTCACCCACATCATAGCCTGGCCCACCCGTGTTAGTACCGAAATTCTGAACTGGCTTTGGCGTAGCAAATGCCTTTGTCTTAAATGCTTGTTTCGCCTGATAATAGGAATTTTGCTTTGGAAGTTCATACTCTTCTTTTTCCATTTTTCCATTTGATGCAAACAGATGCACTGGCACTTCTTTCAAGAAACGAGACATCTTATTGTATTGAGTTTCTCCTCGCACCATTCTTCGTTTTGCACAGGTCATCGTGAGATTTTCCATAGCACGGGTGATTCCAACATAACAAAGTCTTCTTTCTTCTTCGATCTCCTCTGGTTCATCTGCTGTAATTGTCATATAACTTGGGAAAAGACCATCTTCCATACCCACAAGATATACTTCCGGGAATTCCAATCCCTTTGCACTATGCAGCGTCATAAGAACTACATAATCATTTGTCTCATCCAGACTGTCGATATCAGCCACAAGTGCTACTTCTTCCAAAAATCCGCTGAGCGTCGGCATCTCATCCTCACACGACTCTTCGTACGCCGCAATCTTGTTAAGCAACTCGTCGATATTGGCAATACGTTCTTCTGCTTCTTCCTTGCTGTCTGCCTCCAGATCTTCAATATAACCTGTGTAATCCAGGATTTCTTTCATCAATTCTGAAGGAAGCTTTGTCTTTGCTTCCTCTTTGAAATGCTCAATAAGTGCCACAAAGGAAGTCAGTTTTGCTGCACTTCTTCCAATTCCCGGAATCATATCTGCCGTAAGAAGTGCTTCATAGAATCCAACACCTCGTTCCAACGCGCTATCCTGCACACGATTAATGGTTGTAAGTCCGATACCACGTTTAGGGACATTGATAATACGGCGTACTGCAAGGTCATCTTTTCCATTGTCAATTGTCTTTAAATACGCCAGCAAATCTTTAATTTCTTTTCTAGAATAGAAATTGATGCCACCAACAATCTTATATGGAATATTTGCTGTCACCAGTTTTTCTTCAAACATGCGGGACTGCGCATTGGTACGATATAAAATAGCATGATCATTATAAGAACGAATGCCATCATCTACTTTTCTTCGAATATCATTTACCACATAATTTGCTTCTTCAAAAGCGTCTTCAAACTGTTTAAAAACAATCTTGTCTCCTTCACCGTTTTCTGTCCAAAGAGACTTATCTTTACGCCCATAGTTGTTGCGGATCACACCATTTGCTGCATTCAGAATTGTCTCTGTAGAGCGATAATTCTGCTCCAATTTGATTACTTTCGCATGTTCAAACACACTTTCAAAATTCAGGATATTCTTAATATTCGCCCCACGGAACTTGTAAATAGACTGATCATCATCACCTACCACACAAAGATTCTGGTATTTCTTTGCCAAGATACTAATCAGTTTAAATTGTACCGTATTGGTATCCTGATACTCGTCCACCATGATATAACGAAAACGTTCCTGATAGTATTCCAGGATATCTGGCTGTGTCTGCAAAAGCTGTACAGTCTTCACCAAAAGGTCGTCAAAATCCAATGCATTATTTGCTCTTAATTGTTTTTCATATTCACGGTACACTTTTGCAATTCTTTGCTTATGATAATCGCCTGCCGCATTTAGTTCAAATTCATCTGGCATGATCATCTCATCTTTTGCTGCAGATATCGTGGAAAGCAATGCTCTCTCTTTATAAATCTTTGTGTCGATCTGAAGCTGCTTACATACGTCTTTCATTAACGTTTTCTGATCATCTGCATCGTATATCGTAAAATTGGTTCCATATCCCAAACGGTCAATATGTCTTCTCAAAATACGTACACAAGTAGAATGAAATGTACTTACCCAGATACTTTCTGCACCAAATCCAACAATTCGATCCACACGTTCACGCATTTCACCTGCCGCTTTATTTGTAAACGTGATAGCAAGAATATTCCAAGGATTTACACCTTTTTCATCGATCAGATATGCAATTCTGTGGGTAAGAACACGGGTCTTCCCTGAACCTGCGCCTGCCAAAATGAGAAGAGGGCCTTCAGTGTGGAACACGGCCTCTCTTTGTTCATTGTTTAATGTATCATAAATACTCATAGTTATTTCTCCTCTTTGCTTCACTCCATTATAGTATAATTCACTTCCGATGTCATCCAAAATAATTTTCACTTACATCTTGTTATCTAGTTTTAAATACTATATAATAGCCGTATTGAGGTGATGAAATGACAATAGATAAAAACGATTTATTAAACAGTATGCTGGCAAGTCTTTCCCGCATTGATTATATAAAGACTTCCGATATTCCTAATATCGAATTATATATGGACCAGGTTACTTCGTTCATGGAAAAGCAATTGAAATCAACGAAGCGTTATGAAGAAGACAAGATTTTAACAAAAACTATGATCAACAATTATGCAAAAAATGATCTTCTTCCGCCACCAAACAAGAAAAAGTATTCCAAAGAACACTTGCTGGTTCTTGCCTTTATTTATTATTTTAAAAACATCTTATCCATGAAGGATATCGAGATGTTACTTGGACCAATCACTGAAAAATACTTTGACACTCAAGGTCCACTTAATATTGCCCGTATCTACGATGAAGTATGTGCTTTTGAGATGGAAAGAACTAAGATTTTACAAAAAGATATCGAGGTGATGTATCAGAACTCCATGGAAACTTTTAAAGATGTTCCTGACGAAGATCGAGATGCATTGCAGCTCTTCTCTTTCATCTGCTCATTGAGTTTAGATGTGTATGTAAAGAAATTGTTAATCGAGAAATTGATCGACACAATGCCAGAGCCTGAAGATAAGAAAAAAAAGAAGTAGGGAACTTTCCCTACTTTCTTTTATTTATTCATTCTTTCGAAAACCATGTCGTATCCATCATTGCCATAATTAAGTGAACGATTTACACGACTGATAGTAGCTGTAGAAGCTCCTGTCTTTTCTGCGATTTCCAAATATGTTTTCTGTTCTCTAAGCATCTTTGCAACTTCGAAACGTTGTGTTAAAGATAACAATTCATTAATCGTGCAAATGTCTTCAAAAAAAGTATAGCACTCTTCCTTATTTTCCAATGTCAAAATTGCATCGAACAACAAATCAATTGCTTCTGTTCTAATTTTTTTGGCCATAGCAAAAATCTCCTTTATTGGTGATATCCACTTTCACATTTTAACACATTAAAATCGCAAAGTAAAGTCTTTTTTATAGTATTATTAGAATACTTTTTTCACATAATAATCCAAAAAGGAGATCTTTATGAAAAAACCAAAAACAAATCAGGACATTTTAGATTCCTATGACTATCTCTCCAATGCTGCATCTCCGACAGATTGTACAGGCTTGATTCCTGCACCAGCAAAAACACCTTTCGAACGTAAATCTTATGAAGAGATTTACCATTTTTTACCACGGACAGAGGAAAAGGATGCCGAATAAATCGGCATCCTCTTTGATTATCTGTTATGTAATAATTTATGTTCTTTTCCTTTGAGGAATCCGTTATACAGATTCTGAACAATTGGATTGTCATTTGAAAGTTTGATCTGTGAAAGATTATCTACTTCATAGATTCCTTCAAATCTGGCTTTCTTTGTACGTGGACCAATTGGGAGTGGCTGACCTCCACCTGCGATACATCCTCTCTTACATGCCATTACTTCCACAAAATCATAATAAACTTCACCCGATTTGATCTGCTGAATCACTGTTTCTGCATTTCGAAGACCATTTACAACAGCAATCTTCACTTCTCTTTCCCCAAGCATCAGAGAAACTGCTTTAATTCCGTCTTCTCCACGAATACCTGTCAAACTAATATGTTGTAAATCTTCCACCTTACTTGACCCGATCAATCTACGAAGCACCGCTTCTGTAACACCACCTGTTACACCGAAAATTGCCGCACTTCCTGATGAAAGACCAAATGGCATATCAGGTGATTCTGAAGGCATCTGTGCAAGGTCAATACCTCCTTCACGGATCATTCTTGTAATCTCATTTGTTGTAAGCACGTAGTCCACATCCTGCACTCCGTCAGTGAAATTTTCTGGCCTCAAAATCTCAGCTTTTTTTGCTGTACAAGGCATGATAGATACCATCACTGTTTCTCTTGTGTCAGCTTCATTCATTCTTGCTTCTTCCTTGATAAGGGCACCAAACATCTGCTGTGGTGAACGGCAAGTAGAAAGATGATGCACCATATCTGGATGTTTATTTTCCAAAAATTTTACCCATCCTGGACAACAAGATGTAAAGAGTGGAAGGTTTTCACCTGATTCCAATCGTTCTAGCAATTCTTTTGACTCTTCCATTACTGTAAGGTCTGCACCAAAGTTTGTATCATAAATCTCATCGAATCCCATACGACGTAATGCCGCAATCAGTTTTCCAAGTGAGTTTTCCCCTTTTGGAATACCAAACTTATCACCTACTGCAATACGAACGGCTGGTGCGATCTGAACTACAACGCGTTTGTTTGGATCCGCAATTGCTTCCCAAACTGGATGGATGTTATGTTTGATTGTGATTGCCCCTGTTGGACACACTACACGACATTGTCCACATCCGACACAATCTGTTTCTGCAAGTGGTCTGTCAAATGCAGTCGTAACTGTCATTTCCGAACCACGATATGCAAAATCCAAGACACCAAGTCCTTGCACCTCATCACATGTACGAACACAGTCTCCACAAAGGATACATTTATTTGGATCTCTAACCAAACAATCCGAACTCAAATCAATAGGCTTTCTTGGTTTATTGTTTGCGAAGCGGATTTCCGAAACACCCAACTGATACGCCAATTTTTGAAGAGCACACGAACCGTTTTTTCTACATGTTGTACAGTCACAATTGTGCGAAGCCAAAAGTAATTCCAAAATCATTTTTCTGTGATGTTGGATTCGAGGTGTATTTGTAAAGATTACCATTCCATCTCTTGGAGTTTCTGAACACGAAGCAAAGATTCGTCCTCTATCATCTTCTACCACACAAAGTCTGCATGCCCCATAAGTAGAAAGTTCTGAATGATAACAGAATGTCGGAAGATCAATACCTGCTTTTCGGATGATGGAAAGCACATTCTTCTCATCCGTAAATGCCACTTTACGATTGTTGATTGTAATATATTTCATTGTACCTTTCCTCCTATGCTTCTACCGAAATTGCCTTAAATGGACAAGCACTTTCACATGCGCCACATTTAATACATTTTGTGCTGTCAATAGTAAATGGTTCTTTGATTTTTCCAGAAATTGCTCCAACCGGACAATTTCTTGCACACTTCGAACAACCTTTACACAAATCAGGATTGATTACAAATTTGCGAAGTGCGCTGCAGTTTCCAGATTTACACTTTTTGTCAACAACGTGTTCCACGTATTCATCTCGGAATACGCGAAGCGTACTCATTACTGGCTGTGCTGCACTCTTTCCAAGACCACAAAGAGCAGTATCTGTAATCATTTTCGCTAATTCTTCCAACATATCAAGATCTTCTAACGTACCATTTCCCGCTACGATACGTTCTAGAATTTCAAGCATACGTTTTGTACCTTCTCGGCATGGTACACATTTTCCACAACTTTCATTTTGTGTGAAATTCATGAAAAAGCGTGCCACTTCAACCATACAAGTATGATTGTCCATAACTACAAGACCGCCAGAGCCGATCATGGCACCCATCTTCTTAAGAGAATCAAAATCGAGGCTCACATCCAAATGCGGTGTGATAAGGCATCCGCCAGACGGTCCGCCGATCTGAACTGCCTTAAATTCTCCATCCCCTTTGATTCCGCCACCTATGTCAAAAATAACTTCCCTGAGTGTTGTTCCCATAGGCACTTCAATAAGACCTGTATTTTTCACAGTACCTGTAAGGGCAAACGCCTTTGTTCCTGGGCTGCCTTCTGTACCAATCGTTTTATACCATGCGGCGCCACGATTGATGATAAGTGGCACGTTCGCAAATGTTTCTACGTTGTTAAGAACTGTTGGTTTTGCAAAAAGACCTTGCTCTACCGTACGAGGTGGTTTTACACGTGGCATACCGCGGTTTCCTTCAATGGATGCTGTAAGAGCAGAACCTTCTCCGCACACAAAAGCTCCCGCGCCGCGATTGATATGTAATTTAAAACAAAAATCAGTTCCCATGATATGGTCACCAAGCAATCCTGCTTCTTCTGCCTGCTTGATCGCAAGTTTTAATCTGCTGATAGCAAGTGGGTATTCTGCACGCACATAAATATAACCTTCCTGAGCACCAACTGCATAAGCAGCGATCATCATACCCTCGATCATCTTATGTGGATCACCTTCCATAATGCTTCGATCCATAAATGCACCTGGATCTCCTTCATCACCATTACATACAACGTATCGTATTGTTTCTTTTTGTCTTGCAACCTGACTCCACTTATAACCAGTTTTGAATCCTCCGCCTCCACGTCCACGAAGTTCTGATTCCGAAATTTCATCAATTACTTCCTGTGGAGTCATTTCGAATAAGGCCTTTGCTAGTGCCTGATAGCCATCGTGCGCGATTGCTTCTTCCATATGTTCTGCATCAATATGTCCACAGTTTTCTAATACAAAACGAGTCTGTTTTTTGTAGAATGGAATTTCTTCTTGCTTTTGTTATTCCTGCCCATCTTGTTTATATAGTAGTCGACTTATCACTTCCCCATTTTTGATTGTCTTTTCAAAAATTTCTTCACAGTCATTGAGGGAAACTTTTGTGTATAAAAGTCCCATTGGTTCAATACGCATAAGCGGTCCCATTTCACAAAAACCATGACATCCACTTTTCTTTACACCGATTTCTCCGTCTTTGTGAGCAATCTCTGGTCCAAAATGTATTTCAATATCCGGATTATCACTTACAAGTTCTTTCATTTTTTCATGAATCTGCGCTGACCCTCCGGCAAGACATCCTGTTCCTGCACAAATCAAAATACGACATTTGCTGTTATCAATCGTTTGTTTTGCTTGTGAACGCAATTCATTCAAAGCTTCTCTGTTATCAATCTTACGCATTTTCATTTTCCTCTCTCAGTTCTTTGATCAATGCCGTTACTGCGTCTGGTGTCATTGATGGGTGCACTACATCGTTCACTGTAAGTACAGGTGCCAACCCACAAGCACCGAGGCAAGACACCGTTTCCACTGTGAACAACATATCATCTGTTGTTGATTTGTCTTTTGAAAGTCCTGTTTCAGCATATAATCTTTCTAGGATTGCAGTAGATTTACGCACATGACACGCCGTTCCGTCACATACCTTGATCACGTATTTGCCTTTTGGTTCAAATGAAAAATTCTCATAAAATGTAGCAACACTAAATGCTTTCGCTTCAGAAACACCTATTTTTTTAGCTACATAACTTAATAATTCTGGTGGCAGATAACGATACTCTGTTTGAATATCCTGAATGATTGGAATTAAAAACTGCGGTGCTGCGCCATGTTCCCCGATGATCATATCTACCTTATCGTAATACATTTGTTCTAACATGATTTCCGTTCTCCTTTTATTGATTTCATCAATACCATATCCATGATAATCCCAGTATTTTTAAAATGCAACACTTTTTTGTTATTTATTTAACATTATTGTTAATTTTTTGTTAATCTATATTTTTGTCCTCATACATACCCCCTTTCCTTGACATAAAATACATAAAATAGTATAATTTTAGATGGATAACTTTCTAATATGGAGGAACTATCAAATGGCATATGAAAACACAGAACAAATAAGAATTGTACAGGAAACTGTGGCAGGAAAGGAAATCACTTTTGCTCATGTAATGGGCGGCCCAGATCCAATCATATATCAAAAATTAGGATTGAATCCACAAGTAGATTATCAATCATCTGCTATCGGAATCATGAATATGACACCACCGGAATCTGCTGTTATCGCTTCTGATATAGCAGTAAAGAGTGCAAATATTTATCTTGGTTTCGCGGACAGATTCACAGGAACATTGATCATCACAGGTCAACACTCAGACGTAGTATCTGCATTAACAGATGTTCTCGATTTCTTCCGTGATGATCTCGGATATGTTGTCTGCAAACTTACAAAGAGATAGGATGTGTAATATATGAGTCGTATAAGAAAAGAGGAATTTCTCGAAAAGATTTTCCACGATGACTATGAAAACCTTAAAGGTAAAAAGTTACGTATGACTCGTCTACGTGTTCCTGGAA
>JAZQMU010000180.1:0-10515 GCA_045543595.1 Faecalimonas sp. | reverse complement strand
CTCCTTGCTCACAAATTCTAATTTGTTGTTCTTCATTATACCACTTTGAAAACAACAAAAAAAGAACTTAGAATTTCTTCTAAATTCTTTCATTCAGGCGCCAACCAGATTTGAACTGGTGATAGAGGTGTTGCAGACCTTTGCCTTACCACTTGGCCATGGCGCCATATATGTGTTACTTTCACAACATATATATTATAACAAAATCCAACACTCTAGTCAAGGTATCCCCCCTGTAAATAATATGCATTGACACAATTTTTATTTCCATTTATACTTTTTTTCAAATGCATTATTGACGGAGTATTCTAATGAAAAAACAATCTATTCATATAAGAAATCTGTGCATGATCGGGCTTTTCACCGCAGTGATTTCCATCATGGCTCAGATTGTGATTCCAATGCCATTTGGCGTTCCATTCACCATGCAAACATTTGCAATTACATTGGCTGGAATCATATTAGGTTCAAAAAACGGAGCTGTCGCCTCCATCATATACGTAATGCTCGGTGCCGTTGGGCTTCCTGTATTTGCAAACTTCACAGGTGGCTGGCAATCAATCGTCGGGCCAACTGGCGGTTTCCTATTATCCTTTCCGATCATGGCATACATAATCGGACTTGGCACAGAACATCGCAGCAAGTGGAAAGGCTTTTCTATCATTGCATTGGCCTTTGCCACCTTGCTTAACCTTGTATGTGGAACGTTTATGTTCTGTCATCTGACACAAACAAACTTCCTGGCAGGATTTGCAACATGTGCACTTCCTCATATACCAGGAACAATCCTAAAGGCAGTACTTGCACATTTGCTCGGTTTCAATATCAGACGAAGATTACAGGCATTCTTTTAAGATTTCAACAGCCGCCTCGTAATCTTCTACTGCCACATTTGCACAGTTCATCATAATCTGAGGTCTCATTGCACTTCTCACCACTTCTGGAAGAACCAAGACTCCTTTTTCTCTCAACTTTTCAGCATATTCCTGTGCGTTCATCTCCATATCCAGGCTAACATACACGTGGAATCCCATTTCTCCTATCGTAGCTTTACCTCTCTCACCGAGAATCTTTCCCACTACATTTGCCAATTCTGCGGCTTTTGCCAGATGAATCTTTCTAGACTTACGAATCTGACTAGCCAGATGTCCATCGCGGATAAACTGTGTGATCGCAATCTGCTCTGCCTTGGAAGCCGTCTGATTATAAACTTTTCTTCTTTTCTTATATGATTCAAGCAGTTCTGGTGGGAGCACCATAAAACTCATACGAATAGACGGCAATAACATTTTAGAGAATGTCCCAAGATAAACAACTCCATGTCCCGCAGCCAATCCTTGCAAAGATGGTGTTGGTTTTTGCGAATATCGATACTCACTGTTATAATCGTCTTCAATGATAAGATATCCTCTTTTCTGTGCATCTTTCAACAAATTCCGCCGTTCCGTAATGTTCATAACCCCGCCCCACTTTGTCAGTTGCGACGGTGAAACATAGTAGATTCCCTTATCTATTTTTTCTTTATCTGAACAAATTTGAAAACCGTAATCTTCAAACACAGCAAGACCTTGCACAAACTCCGGATTATAAAAGGCAACCTTATCTCGATTCCTTAATATTGGACACAAAATATTCAATAAACTCTGCACCCCCGCCCCGATCACAATCTGCTCAGGTGTGCACACCACACTTCGTTCCTTCTGCAGATACGAACAAAGCACCTCTCGAAAGTCATATTCTCCCTGCGGTTCCCCATAACTCAAAAGTCTCTCGTCCTGACGTAAAGCACTTTTCATATAACGTCTCCACAGCTCAAATTTGAAACTTTCACGATCCACATTGGACGTCACAAAATCATACCTAATTGGTATTTCCGTCTTGTCATTTCTTGCTGTTAAGAGTTCTCCTGTTCTTTTTTTCGTTGCAATATCCGTGACATAATATCCACTCTGTGGTTTCGATATAATGTAACCTTCTGCCGCCAGCAGCATATATGCGCTTTCCATAGTGGTTCTGCTTACTTGCAGTTGTTCAGATGCTTTTCTTATGGAAGGCAGCTTCATTTCCGCCTGCAATTGTCCGTTCAAAATCAATTCCCTATAATACTGGTACACGCGCAGATAACGTGGTAATTCTTCATTCTCCAAGATAATTGACATTCACTGCACCTTCTTTTCTCAAACTGTCTTTATTATAGCATATCTCGTTCAAACTGTCCCCTAAAAAATAATCATTTTTGTGCATTTTAATAACGACACTTTTGTTATATTCTGTAAGAAATGTTGTAGAAAGGATTATCATCATGATAAAACGAGTAGCTGTTATTAACGATTTATCTAGTCTTGGAAAATGCTCGCTTACTGCTGCCATCCCTGTTCTATCGGTGATGGGCGTTCAGCCATGCCCAGTTCCAACGGCTATCCTGACAAACCAAACTGAATACGACAGTTACTACTGCTATGACTTTACAAATAAAATCGATCATTATATCGAGCAATGGCAAAAACAGAACATCACATTTGACGGAATCTACACAGGTTATCTCAACAGTGCCGCGCAAGTTGAAAAAATCATCCGTTTTTGTAATACGTTCCGACAAGTAAACACACTTCTGATCGTGGATCCTGTTATGGGGGACAGTGGGAAAGTTTATGATATGTATACACCTGAATTGGGCGAGCGAATGAGAGAACTTGTCATGAGTGCAGATGTTATCACTCCAAACCTTACGGAATGTTGCATTTTAACGAACACAGATTACGATGAACTTATTTCCCATCAAAACGAACCAGATTATCTGGATCGTATTGAAAGAGTTGCAAGACCTCTTTTAGACCAAGGAATTCGTACAGTTATCATTACCGGAATTATTCACCAACCAGCAACTGCCCCAGAACCTCGTTACTATAACATGGTTCTTGCAGAACACAGTTGTGAATATGTTAGTTCATCTATCTACGGCGGAAGTTATTCTGGAACAGGTGATCTTCTTGCATCTGTTGTATGCGGAGGACTTGTGAAAGGTGATTCACCAGATGTTTGTGTTTTACGTGCAGTGCGTTTCCTCCGAGAAGCACTGATTGAAACTGTAGAACAAGGCTCTGACCGTAATCACGGTATCAACTTTGAGCCTTATCTTTCATTACTTTTAAAATAGATTATAGGAGTTTATATGCAAAGAATAAATACAAAGACAAAATCGAAAACTAGCACAAAACAGTTAACTATAACGGCTCTGTTTGCTGCATTGATATGCGTAACAACCGCCTACATTTTCCATATTCCTTTCGGGGCAAATGGAGGCTATATTCACATTGGAGACACATTAATCTACCTTGCAGCAGCTATTCTTCCTGCACCATATGCAATGTTGGCTGGTGCACTAGGCGGATTCTTGGCAGATTTATTTACAGCGCCTGTCTGGGCAATTGCAACACTTATTATCAAAGCGCTGATGACTGTTCCATTTATTTCAAGTGGAAAAATTGTTAACAAGAGAAATGTCTTTGCGCTTTTTGCCGCAACAATCATTTCGGTAGCTGGATACTGGGTAGCAGAATTCATTATCTTTGGAAATGCTGCGGTAGCATTAGTTTCTATTGTCAGCTCCTTAATCCAAGGTATTTGCAGTGGTGCTTTGTTCATTGTATTCGGACTCGCCCTTGATAAAACGAATTTCAAATCAAAACTTTTATAAGAAAAAGATTGTGCACACGCACAATCTTTTTCTTATTCACTCACGATCACAGACACTCCATCTGGAATCACAGTCACTGTATAATCTTCTTTTCCCACAATCTCTTTCGCAATCTCCATTGCTTCTTCCACACTTTTTGCTGGAATCATATGCAGATCTTTCACCAACTGTTCATTGCAAGATGAAACATATATCACTGTTGCTTTCATAAGAACTCTTGCAAAAATCTGGGACTGCCACTGGTCCACAATAGTTTCTTCCGGTGCTCTGTCTAAAAATGTCTGCATCATACAATTCAAATCTTTCTCATCACGAAATGTCTTATGGAAACTTTCTCCACCGTGACCATCTTCCGCTTTCGCCACCATAATAATGACTCCGCCTTCTCTCACAGTTGCTTCTGCCGCAGTCATTCCTTTTACGGACTGATATACATTTTGATCAAGCGGATATCCGCCATTTGTAGAAACCACTATATCCGCTGCTTCAGCCTTAACCTGACACTTGGAGGCGAGAAATTCTCTCCCTACCTGATGCGCCTTTTCGCACTCGCCTGCTACCGCAAAAATTGGATTGTGTTCTGCATCAATCACTACATTTACAATGAATGCAAGCCCCGCCTTCTTTGCGGCGAACAACATATCTTCGTGAATCGGATTTCCTTCTAACATACCAGTTCTTGCACTCGGATGTGCAATAAACGCAGAATTATGATTATACATAACCGTTTCTCTTGCAGCCACTCCAGGAAGCACACTCTTTCTGCCACCCGAAAATCCTGCAAAGAAATGTGGTTCAATAAACCCTTCTGCAATTAGCAGATTCGCCTCCGCAGCCAGTTTGTTCAAAATCAATTTCCCACCGGAAGGAAGGTTCCCCATGTAGACCAGATTTGAATCATCGTCACAATCATGCACGACAATTTTCTCGTTTGTTACGATATCTGCGCCAAATTTGGCTTCTAATTCGTCTTTTGTTGTCGCTCTGTGCAATCCAGTAGAAATCAAAATAGTAATATCCGCTTCAGGATTTCCTTTTCGAATTTCTTCCAGTATCAACGGCATGATAATATGACTTGGAACCGGTCTTGTATGATCTGAAGAAATAATCACAACTTTTTTCTTACCTTTTGCCAGATCACATAATCTTTCAGAGTCAATTGGGTTATCCAACGCCTCTCTTACTAGTTCTTCACCCGATTTTTCCGCTTTGTATTCGTGAAGTTCTGAAGTCAACACACTATTTAAATGCGCAGTTTCGATGATCATCGGAACATAGTCTTTTCCATATGGAAGCCACAAAACCTTTTCTGCAATCTCGCTCTCTTCTACTGGTTTTTCCCCAAGCCAGGAAAGAGCTTCATCAAGATCAAATGTCTTCACCCCATCTTCTCTTACAAACAGAGGCACACCGATTCCGCCTCGATCTTTCACAGGTTCAAACACCGAATCCCTATCTCTAATTTCCAAAAATGCTTTCAAGTTTCCTGTATTTTCAGTAATGTTGATATACTCTGCCTCAAATCCACGTTTCTTTTGAATTGCCTTATAGTTTCTACAATCTATACAAATATCTGTTCCGTAAACCTTCATCATAGTTTTCACCCTTTATTTGATGTAATGCACTCTCTTTTCATCATACTGATCTCTAGCTTCTGGTTCTTCTGCTGGATGACCAATGAAAATAACATTAAGTGGTATCTGCGAATTTGGGATATCCAACATCTCACGAACTCTTTCTTCCGCTTTCTTTTGTGGATGGATACCACACCAAACTGCTCCAAGTCCCAAATCAGTCACACGAAGCAAAATATTTTCTGTCGCAGCGCTGCAATCCTGAATCCAGTAACTTGCCATCTGCATCGGCAAAGATCTTTTTAAATTCCCACACACAACCATTGCCATTTTTGAAGAAATCTTTGTAAACTTCGACGCCTTCTTCAATTCTTCCACTTTCTCAGGATTTGTCACTACATAAAATTCCCAAGGTTTCATGTTACATGCACTTGGACCACTCATGGCTGCATGAAGTAACTCCTGAATCATTTCTTCTGATACTGGTTCGTCTGTAAATTTACGGACACTTCTACGTTTTAATAATACTTCTTTCAATTCCATATATGTACCTCTTTCGTTTTTCTTCTTTCTACAATTCCGTACATCAATTATAGCATTTTTCCACTCTGTTGACTCCCCTTTTTTATGGTTATATAATGATGGCAACTAGATTTTTACGGAGGATCAAATATGAAAGAAAAAATTTTATCATGTATTGATTGCGCTAACATCAATTGCAATTACCAAGACAAGAAATACCCTGATTTCTGTTTGACAACAAATATGAATGAACAAGTCTTATCCGATGCCATGAGCCTCTATGAAGAGGATGAAAATCGTCGTTCTATGATTGCTGCTGGCGAAATTGAGCATGATTATTATTGTCAATATACTAGAATCGAAGAAATTATGGCATATGCCAGAAAGATGGGAATGAAAAAATTAGGAATCGCAACTTGTGTAGGCCTAATCAACGAAAGCCGTAAACTTGCATCTATTTTACGTTACAATGGTTTTGAAGTGTACGGCGTCGGCTGCAAAACGGGTGTACAGAAAAAAGTAGATGTAGGTATTCCTGAAAGATGTAATGCAATCGGCGAAAATATGTGTAATCCAATCTTGCAGGCAAAGATTCTGAATGAAGCAAAAACAGAATTGAACATCGTTGTAGGTCTCTGCGTTGGACACGACAGTTTATTTTACAAATACTCAGACGCCCTTGTGACTACCGCTGTCACAAAAGATCGAGTGACTGGACACAATCCTGTTGCCGCAATTTATGGGGCTGATTTCTATTTCAAAAAACGATTCTTCCCAGAGAAGAAATAGACAAAAAAGTTAGCAGGACAATTCATTTTGTCCTGCTAACGCTTTTTAAATAATCTTCTCTTTTCCTTTCATCAATATTTTCTAAGTACTGCATACATTAAATTGTTGAAATCAGGCAATGAACTTGTAATCCCCTTCTCAATGATTTCTAATTTATTTCTCTGTAGTTCTTCTCCAAATGTTTTAAATGAAACCATTCGGCAAGTCGTTCCTGCTACCATCATTTTCCCTGCTTCATGTTCTCTTTCCTGAAGTTTGAACGCCTGACTAATGTCACTTTGCATTTCAATTTCCCCGTCGCCCATCGTACAAATGAGTGCAATTCCATTTGGATTCAAATGATCATATATAAATCTATAGAAGTCATCTCTATCCTCATCAAGAACCAACATATGTACAACCGCTATTCCATAAATAAAATCAAAGGATTTATCCAACTGGTCACTTAAACAATCTAGTACTTTGAAGTTATCCTTGTAGTCTGGCATAATTCTTTGACAATATGTAATTGCTTCATTCGAAATATCAGTTGCAAACAATCGGTACCCATTGTCCAAAACTGTTTTTGAATCTCTACCCTCACCACATCCTATTTCCAACAATATTTGCTCAGGTGTAATATTATACTTTTCAATAATTTCCATCACAATTGGACTGTTTTTACCACTCGACCAACTGACACCTTTTTCATGTGCAGTCTTGTATCGTTCTTCATATGCCATATAATATTTCCTATCCATAATTTCATTCTCCTTTAAATCATGGCTTGTTAATTTCTCAATCCAACCACTACAGTTTCACCACAGAATCTAAACACAGCGTGAGTGCATATTCATATGCATCACCACCCCAGTTTCTCTCATCATATTTATCTACATCAGCAAGGCTATCCGCGGTATATAGTATCATTCCCCAAGTTGCACCTCTGAAACTTGCACAAGCAGCAAGCGCTGAACATTCCATCTCAACAACAGCGCACCCTTCGCTCTTACGATACGCAACCTTTTCCTTCGTTTCACGGTAGAACCCATCCGTTGACCATGTTATAACCTCTTCATATTTCATTCCATGTTCAATTATAGTTTCTTTAATAGCTTTTCTCGCGCTCTCTTCGATTTCCATAAAACGCGAAGGTGGTGCATAGTGATAAGAAGTTCCTTCGTCACGCAAAGCTCTACTTGGCACAAGAAATGTACTTTCCGGAAACTTCTCAAGTGCTCCACAACTGCCGGCAGAAATTATTTCTTTCACACCATATCCAATCAGCCAATCAAGTATCTGTGCCGCAGGCGCAGCACCCACAGGCGCCTGACAAAGCACAACTTCTTCTCCTTTGTGCTTTATTATGTAAATGGGAAATAATTTTGTCGTGCTCTCAAAGTGTGCCACTAGTTTTGCATCAATTTTATTTGCATACTCATCTATATAAGTGCCTAGAAAGGCAAACACACATTTTTTAGGAAGTTTCAAATCTAAGTTTTCGTGAGTCGGTTTAATAACTGCAGTTTGATCCGTGTCAAATTCTAATATAGGTATTTCATTCTTTATAATACTCATGCTATTTCTCTTTTCTTTTTGTAACAACCAATACTGTAACTTGTATTAACAGCATGATGAGGGAAAAATAAATTGTACTAAGTGTAGCTGGAAATGCTTTAAAATAATAACTCCAATTTTCTGTAGCTAACCATGCTGTGAATAAGTATGAGGTCAAAAAAGTTAATGCGTTGCCGCCAATCGCAATGAAAATTCGGCTTGTCTTTTTGCAATATATACTTAAGGCTGTCATAATTGCAAGCGCCAGTATATACATCAATACTCTTCCAAATATAAAGTCAACGTACATTCCCAAGAACACATACGGGATACAATAAACTAATAAAATCATGTATCCTTTCATTATCGCATCAACTCCTTCTTTAACTGCAATACTTTCTTTTCTATCTCTCTTATTATTATTTTGAATTCTTCATCCGACTTTCCAGTAGGATCCTCAAGTCCCCAGTTATCATCAAAAGCTCTTCCAATAAAAGGACAACTAACGTTACATCCCATCGAAATAGCTACATCAGGATTTGGTATATCTGTTATCAATTTTGAGTGCTGTGTTTGCTCCATATCAATTCCGTATATCTCCTTCATGATACGGACTGCATCCTGATTAATTTGCGGTTTTGTTTCTGTTCCTGCAGAAAAAGAATCAAAAACATCGGATGCCAAATGTTTTCCTAATGCCTCTGCAATCTGACTTCTGCATGAATTATGTACACATATAAACGCTACTTTTTTTCTCATACTATTTTCCTTTCTCATGAAATGGACATGCACTTTTAATACACTGATTATTCATACTCGAACGGGAACAACCAATCTTATCTGATTCCATTTTAATTCCAATCTTCTCTTCAGTAAAATTAACTGCTTCTCGGATAGCAAGATATGAATCTCTCTTACAACAACGTGGACCACCATTCTTTCCAATTGCATCTAGTGCTCTTGCAGTCATTTGGTTAGACAGTCCCCATGCTTCTTTTGCTAGTGGTGTGGATTTTGTAATGAGCGACATATATATTCCAGCGCTAATCCCAGCTCCGCACGCTCCCCAAAAACCACATGCACCTCCTGGCACTTGTTTTCCACGGCTGTACATTTCCGATAATGCCGTAGAAAGATCGATTTCACCTCCGGCATTTTTATATGCCGTCAATAGTGATGCTCCAACCATCACATGATGTTCTGGTCCGTGCATATGACAAAACTCCATAGACATCATTTTTTCTAATATCTCAATCGGATTTTTCGATTTTTCATTCATGCAAATAGATAAAATAATATCCATTCCGCTTGTATGGCATTCACTACACACATAGTGACCATTTACGCATCTGGTTTTACTATTTTCTTTTTTATGACAGATTACGCACTCCATCATAGTATCTGATTCCAGGTACTCCAAAGGTGCTTTGCATACTAAACATTCTTCACTCATTGTCTATTCTCCCTAATATCTTCTGATATCATTATACACTATATCGCTTATAAACAAAATGAACTCGGAAATATAATTTTCCGAGTTCTCTATTATTTTACAAATCCAATTTTTCAAACCTTATTTGTGATTTTCTACATGACATAAGCGTGACCACACCGTATATCACTGCTGCAGCCAATAACAGAATCGTCTGTTTATCTAAATGCTCATAACCAAGTGTATTCATCCACGCAAGTCCTGGAAAATGATGCAACGCTTCCGCAACTGCAATCAACAGGAAATTTAAAACACTATAAAATAAAAATGGTTTTCCATAACCATACGCTGTTTTAAAAAAACCTCCAATAAACACCCAGTTAAACAATGCAAATATCAGCAAAACGAATGCAAGAAAAGACAGATTCGCCCCCATCATAAAATTGCTCACATAGATTCCTTTTTCCGATAGCCATGTCATTCGAATAAAAGTGAATATGACAAATAACACAAACGCTGCCATTTGCAGTATAAATACCGCAAGATATTTGGCTTTCACTACATCCGTTTTCTTTATCGGCAATAAAACTGTGTACATAATATCCCCAGCTTCTCTGCTATATTGGTATCCTTGAAAGATTCCAAAACAAACGAAAAATGCACCGCACAGAATCGGATATCCAGGAACAAATGTCATCAATGTAAACGCCAGAAAGAGAAATGTCAAAATAGGGGTTGCTAATCGAAACTCTTTATAAATCAAATTTTTCATAATAGTTCTCCTTCTCGTATCCGATTATCACATCTTCCAGACTGCTGCCTCGCGTAAAGTCTGTCAGCTTTCCTGTATAAATAATCTTTCCCTCTTTAATATAGGTAATATCATCTGCACACTTATCAAGGTCCGAAGTAATATGTGTAGAAAACAAAATTGATACTCCTCGAGATTTGAGGAACTTAAAAAT
>JAZQMU010000179.1:0-13207 GCA_045543595.1 Faecalimonas sp. | reverse complement strand
CTTCGTTCGACTTGCATGTGTTAAGCACGCCGCCAGCGTTCATCCTGAGCCAGGATCAAACTCTCGTTAAAAGTGTTTGTTTCCAGTCCAGAATCACAACTAGCAATTCTTTCCTTACTTTACTGTTTTTGGTTCATCTTTTAGATGTCCGTTTTGAATTATTCTCTTTAAAGAATTTTCAGGTTTTGTCTTTGTCATCTATTGTTCAATTATCAATGTTCTTTGTTGCTCTCTTGCGACAGCTCATTTAGATTATCACATCTGTTTTCACTTGTCAACAACTTTTTTAAACTTTTTTATTTTGTTTTTTCTTGTTGTCTTTCTCGCTCGGCAACGAAACTTATCTTACCACCAGTTTCCTTAAGTGTCAACATTATTTCCATAAAAATAAAGGACGAAAAATCTCGTCCTTTACTGAATTTTTTGTGCTATTTTAACAAAACGCTTTTATAGTTCGAATGTGGACCGCTAAATACATATCTTAGATATGCAACCGATTCCGCTGCATCTTTGTCCAACTGTTCAATCGTCGCATGGTTGCTCATATCTCTCCATATCTTAATATCGCTGCCAATTCCTCCGCCACAACTTACAAAAGGTTCCATTACAACATTCTTATCATAACCGATCGCACGGAGTGCACTTCCGATTTCTCCCCATGGCATATTGCCTTTACCTGGAAGACGTCTGTTATTTTCACCCACATGGAAATGTCCAAGTTTGTCACCAGCCAATAAAATAGCTTCTGTGATACTATCTTCTTCTATATTCATATGGAATGTATCAAGCATCACTTTTACATTAGGAACATCTACTTGTTTTACAAACTCAACCGCTTCCGCACATGTATTTAATAAATAACCTTCAAATCTGTTCAGAACTTCCAAACAATATTCCACACCACATTCGCCTGCGATCTTTCCTACAGTTTTTACATTTTGAACACTGCGCGCCCAGTCACCTTCTTTATCGATCGGCTTACTGTAATCCACTGGCCAATACGAATAGATACCGCCACCCATTGTATGTACTCCAAGAAATTCTAACTTCTTGAGAATATCTGTGTAAAATTCAATAGCATGTTTCACAACAGCCGGGTCTGAACTCCCCAAATTTTCTTGCGCATTTGGTCCATAACCTGCTGTAATGATCACACCTGCATCTTCGGCACGCTTTTTCATCTCAGCGAGTTCATCCATAGAAATGTTTTTCAACATCGCACACGAGATTTCAAGCACATCAAACCCAAGTTTTTTTACTTTCTCAATGTACTTTTTCTGGTCTGCATTCCACTCTTTTTCCCAGTAAGCAAAATAGATACCGTAATTCATAATGTTCCCCCTCTTATATTAATTGTATCGCTTCTTGAATCGTCTTCACTCCGACGATCTTAATTCCCTTGATACTTTTTACCATATTTTTCGAAACTTCCGGAATGATACATGTTTCAAAGCCAAGCTTCTTAGCCTCCAGCACCCTCTGTTCCGGCATATTTACGGCACGCACTTCTCCACTTAGACCAACCTCACCAAACACGATCGTCTTTTCATCAATTGGTCGGTTCTTATAACTTGAAACCAATGCCATAATAATCCCAAGGTCTATTGCTGGTTCATTTATCTTCATACCACCCGCAATATTTACATATGCATCGCAATTTGACATTTGGAGTCCTGCCCTTTTTTCCAATACAGCCATCAGCAGGTTCACACGGTTATAATCGGTTCCTGCCGCTGTTCTTCTTGGCATTCCAAAGTTGCTGCTACATACCAATGCCTGGATTTCTAAGAGAATCGGACGTGTCCCCTCCATGGAACAAGCAACCACAGAACCCGAAGCATGTTCTGGCTTTCCGCTAAGCATGAATTCTGATGGGTTTTCCACTTCCGACAGACCATCCTGACGCATCTCGAACACGCCAATTTCATTGGTAGAACCAAAACGATTCTTTACGCCACGCAAAATACGATAAGAAGCATGTCTGTCTCCCTCAAAATACAACACAGTGTCCACCATGTGTTCCAAAACACGCGGCCCCGCAACCGTACCCTCTTTTGTAACATGGCCTACTATAAAAATAGAAATACCAAGCCCCTTTGCCAGCTGCATAAATACATTCGTTGATTCACGCACCTGGGATACACTTCCTGGTGCTGATGCCACTTCTTCACTGTACATCGTCTGAATAGAATCAATAACAGCAATCTCTGGTTTACGATTTTGAATTATGCTTTTGATGATATCCAGATTCGTCTCACAGAGGAGATTCATATCGCCTTTAAATTCACCCATACGGTTTGCGCGAAGTTTGATTTGTTTCAGTGATTCTTCACCCGAAATATAAAGTACTTCTTTTTTGCTTTCACACAGTTTCTGACAGACCTGCAACAAGAGGGTTGATTTTCCAATCCCCGGGTCACCACCCACAAGAATCAGGGAGCCTGGTACAATACCTCCGCCAAGCACTCGATCCAATTCTCCAATCTCGGTCAGTATACGTTCCTCTTGATTTGTCTCTATCTCCTTCAAAGAAACAACTTCTGCTTCTTTGATCTGTTTCGCCGTACTAGATTTCGATACTGATATATTCTCTTCAACAAAGGTATTCCACTCTTTACACATTGGACATTGTCCAAGCCATTTATTTTCTTCATGTCCACAATTTTGACAGAAGAAAACCGTCTTTTTTCCTTTTGCCATCTAGTTCTCCTTTGATATAAAAAGATTGCGCTATTCTGCGCAATCTTTTTCGCTATCTTTTTTCAATCTTCACTTCTACACCAAACTCTTCATCCAAATCCACGCTGGCACTAAGTTTACCACTAAGATTTGTTGTCATCTCTCCAACACTTTCTCCACCCACATAAACTTCGTATGCGCAGGATTCTTCAAGTCCGATTGTAAACTGTGCATGTTCCACTCCAAAAATTCTGAATGAAACACCATCTTCTGTCACTTTAAACCCCTCAACAGCTGTACCAGGAACCGATTCGTATACAAACATTTCATTCTTTTCTAATTTGGTGATCTCTTTAAATGTCTTTACCTTATATACATCTCCCTGGAATTCAAAACCTTCCAATTTTGTTTTGGAATCCAATGTATAATCTCCAAAACTGATTGTTCCATTTTCTTCCACTCTTAATAAGTCTTTTACTGTTGCCATTATTTTTTCCTCCTAAGGTATACCTCATGGAATAATTATATAATATTTCGGTTTTTTTTACTAGTTATTTGTAGGCTCCACAAAAAATTTAAGTTCTTCTTTAGAAACGCCTACGGCTACTGTTGCACCTCTTTGTACTTCCCCATTTAAGATTGCTTCCGCCAGCTTATCTTCCAAATGTGACTGGATCGCACGTCGAAGTGGTCTGGCACCATATTTCTTATCCGTCCCTTTTTCCACGATAAATTTTTTGGCAGATTCACGGATCGTAAGGCTGATACCCAACTGCTCTTTCGCACGCGTTGCAAGTTCCTTGCACATGAGAGCTACAATCTTCTTCATATGTTCTTCTCCAAGAGAATGGAACACGATAGTTTCATCAATACGGTTCAAAAACTCTGGACGGAAAAGACGTTTCACTTCTTCCATCACATTTGTTTTCATTTTCTTATAGTCAGCCTCTGCATCTTCTTTCGCTGCAAACCCGAGTTTCTTTGGTTCTACAATCGCTTTTGCTCCTGCGTTAGATGTCATGATGATCACAGTATTTCTAAAGTCCACTTTTCTTCCTTGCGAATCTGTAATATGTCCATCATCCAACACCTGAAGAAGAATATTAAACACATCTGGATGTGCCTTTTCAATCTCATCAAACAGAACAACGGAATATGGATTACGACGAATTTTCTCGCTAAGTTGTCCCCCTTCTCCGTGACCCACATATCCCGGAGGCGAACCTATCATCTTAGACACACTATGCTTTTCCATATACTCCGACATATCCACACGTACCATGGCATCTTCTTTTCCAAACAATGCTTCCGCCAGAGCTTTTGCAAGTTCTGTTTTCCCAACACCAGTTGGTCCTAAAAACAAGAACGAACCTGTTGGACGATTCGGACTCTTAAGACCTACACGTCCTCGCTTTACTGCACGGGCAACTGCCTGCACAGCTTCTTCCTGTCCCACCACACGTTTGTGGAGAGTTTGTTCCAGCTTCATTAAACGAGACCCTTCTGATTCTGTCAGTTTTTGAACTGGGATCTTTGTCCATGCCGATACTACTGCTGCAACATTCTCTTCGTTAACTACAGCCTTTCGTTTATTTTGGCTGTTTTGCATACGTTTTTTCACAGAATCAATTTTCTTTAAAATCGCTTCTTGTTCTTTATGAATCAGAGATGCTTCCGCAAAAGCCCCTTCTTTGATACGTTCTTCTTTTTCCAGTGTCAGGTCATCAAATGTCTGTTCCAGCTTCAAAATACTATCTGGCGCTTTATACCCGGACAAACTCACCTTCGAACAGGCTTCATCTAAAACATCAATTGCTTTATCAGGAAGATAACGATCACTGATATAGCGTTTTGACAGTTCCACCGCTGCTTCCAAAGCGCTTTCTTCTATCATTACATTGTGATGTACTTCGAACTGTAATTTTAATCCAGTTAAAATATCTTTACATAATTTTGTATCTGGTTCTTCTACCGTAATCGGCTGGAATCTTCGTTCCAAAGCCGCATCTTTCTCAATATATTTTCTATACTCAGAAATCGTCGTGGCACCAATAAGCTGAATCTCACCTCTAGCCATAGATGGTTTCAAAATATTTGCCGCATCGATAGAACCTTCCGAACCGCCTGCACCAATAATAGTATGAATTTCATCCAGAAAAAGAATCACATTGCCGTCTGCCTTCACTTCACGGAGCAGTTTTTTCATACGCTCCTCAAATTCCCCACGATATTTTGATCCTGCCACCATGCCTGAAAGATCCAATGTTAACACTTTCTTTTCCTTCATATTTTCAGGAACCGCACCGACAACGATTCTTCGCGCAAGTCCTTCTACGATGGCAGTCTTTCCCACACCCGGTTCCCCAACTAAACATGGATTATTCTTTGTTCTTCTGCTCAGCACCTGCATAAGACGTTCAATTTCTGCTTCTCGACCAATAACAGGATCTAATTTCCCCGCTTCTGCCTGAGCTGTCAAATCTGTAGCAAACTGTTCTAACATGCCACTAGAAGATCTGCTGCTCTCCAAACTATCTTCAAAATATTCTTTTGGATTAGCCCCAATAGTTTCCAGAATGTCATCTGCCATTTTCGCAAGATCCACACCTATCATCAAAAGAATGCGGGTTGCCACACACTCTGCATCTTTGATCATGGCAAGAAGCATATGTTCTGTACCAATTCTTTCTGAACGAAGACGAGCCGCATCCTGAAGCGCATTGTCCAACAAGAATTCCAATCTTGGACTATTTTCCAATCTGCGCTTCGTCGAATTCTTCACAGCTGTCAATTCTTCAATCAACTTGACTACCTTGCTTTCTTCAACCTTATTCATCTCCAAAACTTGCGCAGCCACACCCGTAAATTCCTTTTTCAGAGCTAGAAGCACATGCTCTGTTCCAATGTATGGATGATTCCATTTTTTCGCTAATGTCTTTGCTATTTCCAAAACTCTTTCTGCCTGTTTTGTAAATTCTTTCTGTAACAAATCTTTGTCCTCCCAGCTGCTAATACTCTGTAAAAATCTCGTCCACAAGGGCATAAACTTCTTCTTTTGAAATCTGCTTACATCTTCCCTTAGCCAATACTACGCGAAGTTGACGCTTCATATCTTCCAAAGCCTGTAATTTATTCAAATCTACTGCAATCACTGCACCTCTTCTTCGATCCATCATAATGATTCCTTCTTCACGAAGAACTGCATAGGCTTTATTCACTGTATGCATATTGATGCCGATAATATCCGCCATCTGTCTTACAGAAGGAAGGGAATCCCCTTCACGATATTGGGATGTTGCTATTCCCATGATAATCTGATTGCGAAGTTGCATGTAGATTGCTTCATCGCTGTTAAAATCAATTTTGATCAACATAATATCACCTTTTCTTATGTTTTGTTATATCGGAATTATAACACATCACACAGATTTGTCTACAAGTTTATGTTGTTAAACACAAAAGCGGCACTAGTCATTACTAGCACCGCCTCATTTGATGTGTTACTTCTTACGCTTCGTCAATCGCTTTTCCGATATCGTTTCTCTTATATTTATTTGCAAATGATACCCATTCGGTTGCTGCGTAAGCATTTGCTCTTGCTTCTTTAAGGTCTTTACCCTTTGCAGTCACTCCAAGTACACGACCGCCATTTGTCACGATCGCATCGCCATTAAACTTAGTTCCTGCATGGAAGCAGTAATATCCATCACGTTTCTTAAATTCGTCTAATCCTTCGATTGGAAATCCTTTTTCATATGCTAATGGATATCCATCAGAAGCTAATACAACACAAACTGCTGCATTGTCTTCAAATTCCAATTCTACTTTATCAAGTGTTCCATCGATACAAGCTTCGAATACTTCCACAATATCAGATTTCATACGTGGCAATACTACTTGAGTTTCTGGATCACCGAAACGAGCGTTGTATTCTAACACTCTTGGACCATCCGCTGTAAGCATAAGACCAAAGAAGATGATTCCTTTGAATTCTCTGCCTTCTGCCTTCATAGCATCAACAGTTGCCTGATAAATATATTTCTTACAGAATTCATCTACTTCTTCTGTGTAAAATGGACTTGGGCTAAATGTTCCCATACCACCTGTGTTAAGACCTTGATCTCCGTCTTTTGCACGTTTGTGATCCTGAGCTGAAGTCATAGTCTTGATTGTGTTACCATCTACGAAAGATAATACAGAAACTTCACGTCCTGTCATGAACTCTTCGATTACCATACGGTTACCAGCGCTGCCAAATTGTTTGTCCATCATAATAGACTGAACGCCTTCTTTTGCTTCTTCTAATGTGTTACAGATAAGAACACCTTTTCCGAGAGCAAGACCGTCAGCTTTTAATACGATTGGCATCTTTGCTGTTTCAAGGTAAGCAAGTGCTTCTTCTGCACTGTCAAAATTTTCGTATGCCGCTGTTGGAATGTTGTATTTTTTCATCAAATCTTTTGAGAATGCTTTTGAGCCTTCCAAGATTGCAGCATTCTTACGTGGTCCGAATACTCTGAGACCAGCTTCTTCAAATGCATCTACAACACCGCCAACAAGTGGATCGTCCATACCAATTACAGTAAGGTCGATTTCTTTTTCTTTTGCAAATGCAACTAATTTATCAAATTCCATTGCGCCAATTGGAACACATTCTGCGTATTCTGCACATCCTGCATTACCTGGTGCGACATAAATCTTATCTACTTTTTCGCTTTGGGCAACTTTCCATGCAATTGCATGTTCTCTGCCGCCGCTTCCAACGATTAATACTTTCATTTGAATTCTCCTATTTTATCCACACTTTTCCGTCAATCAGTTCCAATCTATCATTTGCAATGAGGTCGATCGCTTTTGGAAGAATCTTCCATTCTGCCTGTTCCATAACTCTTCTTTGCAAGATCTCTGGGGTATCACCTTTTTGCACTTCTACTGCTTTTTGTAAAATGATGGCACCAGTGTCTGTTCCTTCATCTACAAAATGCGCTGTAGCTCCAACCACTTTCACACCTTTTTCAAGAGCTGCTTCGTGAACCTTAAGTCCATAAAAACCAGTTCCACAGAATGATGGAATGAGGGATGGGTGAATATTAATGATACGATTGCGGTATGCTTCGATCATCTTTTCTGGAATTACAACTAAGAATCCAGCAAGAACAAGAATATCCGCTTCAAACTGAACTACCGTATCTAATAAAGCATCGTTAAATGCTGCTCTGTTTTCAAAATCTTTTGGAGAAACGCAGACACTCTTGATGCCGTGCTTTGCAGCACGTTCCAATGCGTATGCATTTTTATTGTTACTGATAACGCCAACGATCTCTGTGTTTGTGATCGTTCCGTTTTCTACTGCATCAATGATTGCTTGTAAATTCGTTCCCCCTCCGGAAACCAATACAACAACTCTTAGCATAAAGTAACTCCTTTTTCTCCTGCTTCAATGTGACCAACTACGTATGGTGTATCCCCTGCTGCTTTGATTGCATCCATAGCTTTGTCTACATCAGCTGGATCTACTGCAACGATCATACCAAGTCCCATGTTGAATGTGTTATACATCATTTCTTCTGCAATATCAGCTTTCTTAGCCATAAGTTTGAAGATAGCTGGTACTTCGTAGCTGTCTTTCTTAACTACTGCATGAGCGCCTTCTGGCAACATTCTTGGAATGTTTTCATAGAAACCGCCACCTGTGATATGGCTGCAGCCTTTTACAACAACGCCTGCATCTTTGATGTTCTTTAATGCTTTCACGTAAATTCTTGTAGGAGCAAGTAATGTTTCTCCCAATGTTTTTCCTAATTCATCATAGTATGTATCAAGAGATTCTTTTGTAATTTCAAATACTTTACGAACAAGTGAGAAACCATTGCTATGTACACCTGATGACGCCATACCGATCAAAACATCACCTGCTTTGATATTTTCGCCATTGATGAAATCTTTCTTATCTACAACACCTACTGCAAAACCAGCGATATCGTAGTCGTCTTCTGGCATAAGACCTGGATGTTCAGCTGTTTCACCGCCAACTAAAGCACATCCTGATTGTTTACATCCTTCAGCTACACCACTAACGATCGTAGCAATTTTTTCTGGGTAGTTTTTACCACATGCAATGTAGTCAAGGAAGAATAATGGTTCTCCACCTGAACATGCGATGTCATTTACACACATAGCTACTGCATCGATACCGATCGTATCGTGTTTATCCATCACAAATGCAAGTTTAACTTTTGTTCCACATCCGTCTGTTCCTGATAAAAGAATTGGTTCTTCCATATTCTTAATTCCACTTAAATCAAAAGCACCTGCAAAACCGCCAAGACCACCTAATACTTCTGGTCTCATTGTTCCTTTTACGTGTTCTTTCATAAGTTCCACTGATTTGTAACCAGCTTCAATATCTACGCCCGCTTTCTTGTAATCCATAACTTTTCCTCCTGTAATAACTACATTTGTTTCATATATTCTTTGTATCCTAATTGATCTAACTTATCCGCTTTTGCTTGCACTGTTTCTTTCATTTCCACAGAATATGCTTTTAATCTTTCTAACAATTCTGGATTTGAAGTTGCAAGAATTCTAGCTGCTAAGATTGCTGCATTTACACCGCCATCGATAGCAACTGTAGCCACTGGAATTCCTGGTGGCATTTGAAGAATCGAATAAACTGCATCCATTCCATCTAAGTTCTTTCCCGAAATTGGAACACCGATTACTGGCATTGGGAAAATCGCTGCGCACATTCCTGGAAGGTGTGCTGCCATTCCTGCTCCTGCGATAATCACTTTGTAATCTTTTTCTTCTGCTGATTTTGCATAATCAAAAAAGATGTCTGGCATACGATGTGCTGAAATAATAGTCATTTCATACTCAATTCCGAATTTTTCCAGCATGTCTGCTGCTTTGCCCATGACTTTTAAGTCAGAGTCACTTCCCATTACAATTCCTACTTTTGGCATTGTCCAATCCTCCTCTTATTTATAAGTAGTCAAAATAAATCCATTATTACTTATAAGCTCATTTTACTAATGAGAATTTGTTATGTCAACCGTTCTACTCTTTAGATATCTTTATAAATACTTATAACCGCTTACCAATTCCACAGATTTATCTTCAAAGATTTCTGTGAGTTGCTGTTGTCTCTCACTGAGAGAAATGGCCTCTATCTTACAAACATCTTTTCTCTCGTCATCTTTAAATGGTTCGATCACGATCGCGCCCGCATACTGCTTCGCAAGATCCTTGTACGATTCATAAGCATTTTTCATAACATCTCGTTTTCTTTCGATGTATTTCTTATTTAAAAACAGTCCCTGATCCGCCTGATGATCATACTCATATTGCACATTGGCAGGACTGCTGTAAAATCCTTGTTTTTCCAAACCGTTTTTGGTCACTGCGTTGACAGCAGCTCTGTAGAGCACACATTCGCGCCCCGCCTTTTCCAATTGCTGAATCACACTTTTGACAAGTCGCTCATTTCCAATCTGATAGCGTATCTCCACAATCTTTTTCTCAAAGTCTGCCAAACCATCTGTCATCTCAGAAATTTCTTCCTCTGAAAGCACATTTAAGCTTTCCGCTGTCAGAATCTCCTGTTCAGAAATATATTCCCCATACTTATACAGATAACGAAGATCGTTTAAATCTTCGTTCATGAT
The DNA here is from genome assembly GCA_045543595.1 of Faecalimonas sp. Lineage (GTDB taxonomy): Bacteria > Bacillota > Clostridia > Lachnospirales > Lachnospiraceae > Faecalimonas. The sequence continues at coordinate 2,861 of JAZQMU010000179.1, read as the reverse complement.
CAATTCTTTCGCAAAAGAGTATTTTGGATCCACCTGCTGCGCAATGCGGTTTGTCACATACACATCGCAGTAATCACTGGCATACCAGTAAATAATATTGCGAAGTTCCTTATAACTTGGCAACGGCTTTTCTTCAAAACAGTTATATATCTCAATAAAAAGTTCATTACAGATTGTCAAATATTCCAAACGTCCTTCATAAACATGGGGAATCTCACTACGAATCTCTGTATAAAGAAAACACAAAAGTTTCCCTATCTCTTCTCCGAGTTCTGCAACTGCATAAGCCGGATTTGCATAACTCTCCTCGTAATTACTTCCCAAAATGTCCTGATAGATTCCGTGATTCTCTGCCTGCAGCATTCCCAGCGAAATCTCTTCCTCTTTTTCTAAACGCTTTCGTATAGCATCAATTTGCAATATAAATTCCGAAACCTTTCGAAAGAAATCACGAAAAACGATATCAACCGATTCTTCATCCAGAATCCCACGTATACGCTCTATCGTAAGTTCATATCTTTCATTCATTAAAATAATCCTCTACAGAAAATACTCACAAAACCAATGATAAGAAGTACGCTGACTGCCACCCCTATTTTGCAAGTAAGATAATCTTTTTCTCTTTCTCTAAAACCTCTGATTGCAGTATATAAACCAGCACCTGTCAAGATAAAAGCACTGATTCCTACACCACCGATAACTGGCGCTGTTGTTCCGCCATTTGTATATGCGATCGCAAGTAATGTGATAAGTAAAATACATGCGCTTCCCGACATGATACAGGAATAGATTCCTCTTTTTGCATGCTTTGGCTTTGCCTGACCATACTTACGTTTTCTCCGTTTTTTTCTTTCTCGTTCGCGTTCTCTTTCTTCGCGCTCGCGTTCCTTTTCTTCGTCACGCTTTCTTTTTATGTTTATCATATATTCTCCCTATTGCATTTATAATTAAAAATACCAAATAACCAATCATAGTCCCCAGTGTATTCAGTATTAAATCATCCACGTCAAATGTTCCGATTCGTGTGATCATCTGACAAATCTCAACCAATAAACTAAGCAAAAAACCATCTAGAGATGTTCTCAGAAAACTATTCTTTTCATTCGCCAATGCTTCCAAAAAGCCAAGCGGCATGAAAATCGCTACATTTCCTAACAGATTAGTAATCGTCAACATCCCTAGCTGGTCCCTATAATTCCAATAACGCAGTATTTCATGAAAAGGTACAAGATTATAGTGCATCTCCTCAAAAGATACCCTTCTTGAGAATATCAAGAAATACAATAAAAAGAGAATGTATAACGCGAACATGACTTTTCCCATTATACGATAATTCTTTTTCATTCTCTAAAACATCATTCCCTTTTTGCTATTAATCAATTTTGCTCCTGTCACGATAGACAAGATTCCTGCTGCAACTCCAACCACGATCACAACAATACCGATCGCGATGCTGGCTGCACCAGTAAGCCCTAATGTTTTATAAAGCTTTTCCACAGGCAAACCTCCCAACTATTTTGCACCGTATTGTTCATAGTAAGCATCAATTGCTGCTTTTAATGTGTCATCGATCACAACTTGACCGTTTACTTCTTTGTTGTATAAATATTCTACAACTTCAGCCATAGAAACGATTGCTCCTGTTTCGAATCCGTAAAGATCTTTCACTTCATCTAACGCACATTTTTCTCCGCCTTTACCAACTTCCATACGGTTTAATGAAACCATAAGACCTTTGATTTCTACGTCTGCTGCTCCACGTACCTTTGGAACAGTTTCTTCCATAGATTTACCAGAAGTTGTAACGTCTTCGATCATGATCACACGGTCACCGTCTTGAAGTTTACTTCCAAGGAAGCTACCTTTGTCTGCACCGTGATCTTTTTCTTCTTTTCTATCTGAGCAGTAACGAACTTCTTTTCCATACAATTCACTAAATGCCATAGCTGTAACTACTGCCAAAGGAATTCCTTTGTAAGCTGGTCCAAATAATACGTCGAAATCCATTCCATATTTGTCATAGATTGCTTTCGCATAGTATTCACCAAGTTTTTTAAGCTGCGAACCTGTTACATAACCACCTGCATTCATAAAGAAAGGTGATTTTCTCCCGCTCTTTAATGTGAATTCTCCAAATTTTAACACCTTGCTATCAACCATAAAGTCAATAAACTCTTTCTTGTATTGTTCCATATGTCAAATCCTCCGTCTTTCTCTATTTTACGATTCCTACCATGTCTTTCACTGAGTTGAATCCATGTTTTTTCATATAAGCTTCGATTCCGTCCACAATTTCCATTGTGATACCTGGATTGTGGAAATTTGCTGTTCCAACCGCAACTGCACTTGCACCTGCAAGAATCATTTCAATCGCATCTTCTGTAGAAGCGATACCGCCCATACCGATGATTGGAATGTTTACTGCATTTGCCACCTGGTATACCATGCGAACAGCGATCGGATGAATTGCTGGTCCTGAAACACCTGCCGTTTTATTTGCAACAGCAAAGGTACGGCGGTTTACATCAATCTTCATACCAGTCAATGTATTGATAAGAGATACCGCATCAGCTCCACCTGCTTCTGCCGCTCTTGCAATCTCTGTAATATCAGTTACGTTTGGTGTAAGCTTCATGATCACTGGTTGTTTTGCACGTTTTTTGATTTCTGCAGTCAATTTTTCCACTTGTTTTGGGTCTTGACCAAATGCAAGAAAACCTGCATTTACGTTTGGACATGAGATATTTAATTCCATCATATCAATCGGTTCATCTGCAAGTCTGTCCACCACTGCATAATATTCTTCTGGCGCATGACCACAAACATTTACGATAATCTTTGTATCATATTGTTTCAGGAAT
>JAZQMU010000178.1:0-45286 GCA_045543595.1 Faecalimonas sp. | reverse complement strand
AGAGATTGTGGCTTATTAGTACCATTAAGCCACAATCTCTTTTTTAACGATTTAATATCCAGATTGCAAGATTCAAATATCCTGCAAAAGTAAGCCATACCAAGTACGGTATGTTTAGAATTGCTGCCCGCCTATCTATTTCCCAAAATCTCCGTATCATCACGAACACCAAAATCCACAAAAGTACCAACCACAGAAATGCAAACAGATACCACTCCAGATTAAAGAAAAAAGTTGGCCATAAGAAATTCACTGCAAGCTGATATGCATAAATTGCCATAGCTTTTGAAATCTTACTTTCTTCTGCTCCTGATGTGAGAATCAAGTAGGAGCTAATTCCCATCAACGTGTATAGAATCGTCCAGACAATTGGAAATAACCAGCCCGGTGGTGAGAGAGGCGGTTTATTGATGCTTTCGAACATTTCCATTCCGCCACCTGTCAAAAGAGAAGCGAGAGCACCTACAAGCAATGGTACCGCAATACATTTTATAAGTAATCCTCTTTTCATAATTCTCCGCGCAATATGTATTTACTAATATATATGAGTGCGGTTTGCGGAATTATTTCTAAAAATCAAAAATGGGATAAGCGAAATCTTATCCCATTTCTATATTCTTAAATTTCTGAATATCCGTAACTATTTACAATTGCCTGAATTCTTTCTCTCGCCTTACACATCGGACAGTCGTTTGGAGCATATGCTCGGTAATCCGGAAGATCTTTGCTTGTAAAAATCGTTTTCACTTCCAAGCCATTGATCTTATTGATTGAACTAAATACGGAAGCGATTCCACAAACTGTTCCGCCATAGTATAATACTGCTTCGATTGCCTGTTTCACTGATTTTCCAGTTGTGATGGAAGGTGCTAAGATCAGACATTGACTGTTCTTGATCATACGCTGTACATTGTCGCGGAAAAGAATCAGCCCGTTCTGATGATACTCAGGAGTGATCACCGAAATGTTATTGCCGTAACTCAAAGAATGTCTACTTACATCTGCAAGCTGTTCTGCTAAAAACGCACCAATTGTTTCTGTTTCCTCCAGACAAACAATCGTATCTACCATAACGTTGTGCGACAACTCTTCTGCAAGTGTTTTTGCTGTCTCTCTACAGTTGTTATGTCTTGCTTTTACCGTAGACATATCGATGTATGTATTGATGTGCGAGTGACTTGTGGCAAAGTGACCTTTCATAATTTTGATACGTGCTTTTGGGTTCTTCGTCGAGCGAAGGTCAACTAATCTTTCGTCCATATAGACCCTCCTTTATGTCAATTTTCTTACTATTAATATAACATATCAGAATTGTTCAGACAATAATTTTATAATCCTTGCTCTTCCACAAATTTATAAAATGCGTTTTCCGAAGTCTTATCTTTCTCAGAAATAGTTCCAACTGGTACCGCGTAGACAACAAATTCTTCCTGGCCATCAAGTCCGAAAATATCGCTGCAAATCTGGTCATCAAATGATGCAATGGCACAGCATCCAAGTCCTAAACCACTGCAGGCAAGATAGAGATTCTGCCCCACATGTCCCACATCAATAAGTGCAGGTCTGTGCGCGTAGATTCCGTAACGCCATTCCACACGATATGCAACGATAGACCAGTAAAATACAACATTTGCTTTGGAACACCATCTCTGGTCACACATACTTGCGTTGATCTTTTCTTCCATACTTTCTACTGGATAAAGAAATTCCAAGGCATGTTCCATTGGGAGATAATGATAGGCTCCGTTTTCCAGACCTTCTACATTGCGAACGAGCAAATATGTCTCAAACTGATGTCTTGCGCCGCCACATGGTACCGTACGGATTGTGGCATAAGCTTTTCCGCGAATCTCCTTGATTCCCTGTGTCGCCCAAAGCAAGAAGGAAAGTTCGTCTAATGTCATAGTTTCTTGTGTATAAACTCTGGAACTCTTGCGGTCACGGATCACGTCGATGAGGTTGTTCTTCATTTCTAATTTCGAAAAATCTTTTGTTAGAGCAATTCGATTTTCTTCCCCTCGCATCGGTGCTTTCACAAGTGGTGGTTGTGGAAGTTTCATTTCCTGATCTGATTGGAATTCGTCCTCTGGAGTTAAATGTGGACCGTAACCTTTCATAAATGTACGTCCTGTCTGGATTAATTTATCCTTTGTTTCCTGATTAATCATAATAACCTCCCACTGTTTTTGATATTTTTATATATAAGCTGCTGCGCTTTATCTGCAGGATGCAGACCGTCATTGAAGCAACCTTCACCTAAAATAATGTCTTCGATTTTAAGTGCGTTTGCTTTGAGATATTCTTCTATATATTCGTAATTGTCAATCAATGTTGTCTCTGTCTCACTAGCTACTTCTCGCAAAACTCTTACCACGTCCTCGGTGTGATGAATCCGGCTTGGTCTGTATTCGTTTTCTTCTGTGGATGGCAACGGTGTCATCAGAATCGGTGTTTTCCCTAGTTCTTGGATTCTCTTGACGATGTAAGTCATGTTCTCACGAAGTTCTATTATGCCATCTGGACGCTTCCGGTCGTTGAGTCCTAGCAGGATCATGATTAAGTCATCGTCTGGTTCTAAGAATCTCTCTAAGTGTTCTCGTATCTGGTAAGAAAATGCTCCGCAACAACCATAGTTCTTAATCTGATATCCTTCTGCAAGAAGCAGACCCCACCAACTGTTTGGAGCCTCACAACGGAAGTATTCTGTTGAATCGTACTGCATGAGTATGTCGGTTGTTCGCTTGAAAAGGGAACAACCCTCGCCAGCGGCAATGCTGTCGCCTAGGATTTTGATATTGGACATGGTGGGGATTCCTTTCTGTTTTTCTATATTGTAACATGGGAGAGGGGGAAAAGAAATACGGCTGAGGGAACTCAGCCGTAGGGAATTGAAAATATTAGCAGATGTTGCCGTGGCAGATGAACAGTATTTTTATCATCGTCTTATATCTCCATATAAGTCTTGTATTTCTTCTCAAATGCCCAATATTGCAGGGTTTTTCGGCATTTTCATGTTTCTTTGTTTTCGGGATATCTTCTCAAATCTCCCCGTATTTTTTCATGCTTTTTCCTGCAATATTGGTAAATCCGTTGGTAAATAAATGCGCTTTACCAACGGGGGGGGTCAGGCTTCCGCTACTCGAAGCAGCTCTGCCTGTGCGTCATCGAACTGCACATGGGTGTAAACATTCAGCGTCACGCTGATGTCCGAATGACCCATGATATACTGCAATGTCTTAGGGTTCATTCCAGATTTCGCCATATTGGAACAGAAGATGTGTCTGCATACATGAGGGGTTACTTTGGGCATCTGAATGCGGTAGATCTTGTTGTACTTCTCGACAATGTGCTGCAGGTATTTCTCCCAATGCAGCGCAACCATCGGTCTGTCATTCTTGTCCAGAAACAGAAAGCTGGCATATCCAACCACCATCGGCTCCACTTTCGGTGCCACACGATTGGCGAGAATACGGCGGAAACACGCCACCACTTCATCACTCATCGGCACATATCGGATACCGCTTTCTGTCTTGGGGTCCTGAATCACATACTGCATCTGCGATGTTCTCTGCAACTGATGATCAACCTTGATACGCTTCTGGTCGAACTCGATATCGGAAAAGGTCAATCCACAAAACTCCGAGATACGTAGCCCCGTGTTAAAGAGAATGAAGATCGCATCGTAGTATCGGCAGAAATGCTTATCTTCCTTGATAAATTTCAGAAGTTCACGTTCCTGCTTTCGGGTAATTGCTTCTCTGGTGACAGAATCGTTCACGATCACCGATGCCAGTTCAAATCCAAATGGATTCTTACGGATCAGCATCCGCAGTTTCCCTTCACCGATGTGATAGTAGCCAGCGGCTTCCTCAATGGTCAGCGTGTGTCTGCGCCATACCGGAATGCCAAAATAGTTCTTCTCACTTGCATTGCTCTTGCTATTCGCCATAGGCATTTACCTCCATAAATCAATTCGTTGCGCAGGGATAGGTCTTTCCAAACCCTGCGTTTTTCTGTGCTGCGTTCATTTCAATACCTCCTAAAGCCAGGCAAGGGGAACCTGAAACAGAAACTGGAAACTGACTTCTAAAAATCAGATTTCTCCTTGCGGCAGTTGTCCTTACTATCTTCGCTTTTCTTCGATTTCTTTGTTGCTTTCGTTTCCAGAGAAGAAAAAACCCTGCGGAACAAGGTTTTTCCCGGAAACCGATATAGCAACGGATTGGATATGAAACAGGAAACCATGCTCCTTTCTTAAAACGGCAGTTCCATCTGACTGCATTCTTCCTCGGTCAGTTCACGAAAGCCATCCATGGGGGTTGTCCCCGTTTCCGGCACTTCGCTTCCACGCATCCAGCCCCTTTGCTTGCCGTACTTCTTATAGCTTCTTGGATTGGGGTAAGGAATCCAACCCGTCACGGACTGGTTCATAATCTCGTTGATCTCCCGTATTTCCCACGATTTCGGCTCGTCAAAGCGTCCCAGCGCTTCGTGATGGAGCAGTTTGGAATAGACCATATCTCCATCAAAATCGTCCAGAAATGCCTGTATCACGCCCACCTTGGTGTCCTCCGGCATGAACTGCTTTTGCAGGAGAACCAACTGTTCGTTCATCTCTTTTGACAGTTTCAGCTGCACCTTTCCTCGTCGGTAAAGGATCATTGCTTCTGCCCACAACTGATCCATATACTTCCGGGATGCCGCTTCATCTTCCAGAATGTGTACCTCTGCCTGTTCGGGATGTACCATGATAGGAAGAAAGCGGCGATTTCCGCTGCGGTCAAGGGGCAGAAAGTCCAGCGCATTGGAAGTGCCGCCAAATACACATTGTCGCAGCCTGTCCTCCGGCTCCGTTGCGTAGGGAACCTTGTAGGTTTCCTTGGATCGGCTCAAAAACGATTTAATGTCCTCACTGCTTCGGGCATTGGCTGTGGCAATCATCTCCGACATTTCTATGATCCAGTGTCCCTGCATCTTGCGGAACACATTGTCGTCATCAATCTTTTTCAGGTCATCGGAGAACCATTCATCCTTACAGGCCAGAAAGCGGAAAAAGGTCGATTTACCGGCTCCCTGTCCGCCTACCAGACAGAGCATCAGTTCAAACTTACAGCCCGGTCTGAATACCCGATGAATGGCTCCCAACAGAAACAGCCGCATGACTTCGGTACTATACGCACATATTTCTGCGCCCAGGAAGTGATGAAGCACATAGGGGATACGCTCTGTGCCATCCCACACCAAACGGTTCAGATACTCCCGGATCGGATGGTACTGGTTCTGGTGTGCAACCACTGTCAATGCCCTGCGAATGCGGTTTTCATTGTTTAGCCCGTATTGTTTTTCCAGATACAGCATGAGGTAGTTGAAATCCGTGTCTCCATTCCTCGGCGTGATACTGTTCGTTCCAGTCAACGGTATCTTTCTTGTGGCTTTTCCATCTGCCGGACGGTAAGCGGATGCGTTCACCGTTCTCATCAAGGTCATAAACCTTTCGGCTCTTGGGCAGCCACTTTCCATTTTCATCAATGGCTCGCATGATCAGCATGATGTGACAATGCGGATTGTGTCCCGGAGGATCTGGGTCATGGATTGCAAAGTCGCAACACATTCCCTTGGACACGAAATGCTCTTGGCAATACAAAAGGTGGCACCCTTTACATTGGTGTTGAGGACAATGGTACGGTGGTTGGCGTGGATAGTGCCGACTGTGTTACCTTGCAAATAAATAATATGGTTCGGGATTCTATCAAACCTGATGTTACGATGTTTGTCCACTACGAAACACAGGTAGTAGGTGATAAACAAATTATCGCCCTGACCGTTCAGAAGGGTACAGACCGTCCTTATTATCTGGGCAGCAAGGGATTAAAACCCAGTGGCGTGTATGTCCGCAACGGTACATCTACAGATCCTGCTACTGATACAGCCATACGAAAAATGATTAAAGAAACCGACGGCGACAGTTTTGAAGCCATGCGCTCTTTGGAGCAGAATCTGTCATTTCAGGCAACTGAGGCGCAGTTTTCCAAGCGGAATGTTCCCTACGATGCTGCCAAGATGCAGACATTGGGAATGGTTTCCCAGGACGGAATTTACTCCAATGTAGCGTTGCTTCTGTCTGAACAATGTCCGAACACCATCAAGACTGCGACCTTTTCCGGTGTTGATCAAAGCGTCTTCCAGGATAGACGGGAGTTCACCGGTTCGCTGTTTCAGCAGATGGAGGATTTGTATGCCTATCTCGATCTGCACAATCAGACCAAGGCCACATTTGAAGGGCTATACCGAACTGATACCAGAGATTACCCCGAGGATGCGCTGAGAGAAACTCTGATGAATTCTCTGGTGCACAGGGACTATTCTTTTAGTGCCAGCACCCTTGTCAGTATCTATGATGACCGAATCGAATTTGTATCCGTAGGCGGTCTACCTACTGGAATCACGCTGGATGACATTATGCTCGGACTCTCCGTTTGCAGAAATCCGAAATTAGCAGCTATCTTCTATCGCTTGCAGCTGATTGAAGCTTACGGAACTGGTATGCCCAAAATCATGAAAGCATACGCAGGTACAGGACTGAAGCCTAAAATCGAAGTAACAAGCAACGCTTTCAAAATTACACTTCCCAATAGAAATGCCGCTAAGGCAACGGATACCATATCTAACGAATGCAAATCCAATGAAGAAAAGATTCTGGATCTGATTGCCAAAAACGGCTATGTAGTGCGTAGCGATGTGGATCAACTGTTGGATGTCAGTCAAACAACGGCCAGCCGTATTCTAAAACGCATGGTTACAGAAGGTCTGATCTATCAGGACGGAAGTGGCCGAAAAACAAAGTATAAGAAAAAGTAACCGTATAAACAAACGACACGACAAAGCCTCCGCTGGTAGATACCAACGGAGGCTTTTCAGGAGATTATTTAAGTTTTCTCAATGGTGCACACAACACTTCATATGCGTACTTATATACTTCATTTGCTGACTCGTCAGGTGATATATCACCGTGGGCAAGGCAGCATCGGAGCATGTACAGTATGATTACAATGGCTTCACTAATCTTTCCGGCATCATTTACAAAATTATATGCTCCAATTTGCTTTGTGGCTTGTCCCGACGCAAGAACGCTGGTAATGCGATACGGAGTCAGTTCCCTATAGCATTCCTCGCACTGTTCCTTTTGTCTTTGGGTCAAACCAAGAAAGTCAGATTGCTGCCTCAATACATCAATATCATATCCTTCTTGCTCAAAACAAAATATTGAAGCACCTGTAGCTTTTACTGTAACTACGGTTTTTGTTTTTCCATGTGCTCTGGAACACTCATAATGGTGCTGGTAGTAATCTTTTCGTTTAAGCGTGTTTGCGTTTTTAACCGCCACCTCTGCAAATGAAACAGATTGCCGAACTCCTATGTATTCCTGAGTAGTAATTGCTGCATTCAAAAGAGAACCATGTAGTTTTGCGATGTTCTCTCTATATGCACTGCCGTCAGCATCCTCTGCATTGATCAGATTCATGGTATAAGTCTTAAATCTGTTAGATTGACTTGCAATGTACTCGACACATTCCTTGTCATTTTTTCCTATAACTTCACCGCTAAAGTTATACCACGCATTAAAGGCAATCCAAGCTTTCATAAATGCAGAAAAATAGTCAACTTTTATGTCAATAGCATCTATCCAGTCCTTGTATCCTGGCATCCTGGCTCACCTCACTTTGCATAAATAACTTCTTTGTCCATAATCTCCAATGCCTTTTGCTCTAACTTATATGCCTCATAACGCTTTTTATTTGCTTCAAGCGCAAGGTCATTTATTCTTTTCTGAATATCATGGTTTTTGAGTAACGGAATCGGAATATCACTTACATGTCCATTGTCAATCTCATCGACAACCGCACCATAAGTATAGCGTTGAATTAGTGTCCGGCCATAATCGGAAAGCAAGAAGATGTAATTGTATCCAGCTACATCTTGTGACGCAGGCACCACTCGGATAATGTGTTCGCTTGCAATCCAATTTGCCCAATGCTTAGGAACCAGTGCAACTTTTCCGATTGTACCGCTTCGTGTAATTAGCGTAGTGTTTTCCTCAATCAGCAATTCTTTAGATATTCGCTCGTCATGCTTTGATTTGGACAAATATTTTTCCCCTGAAGGATCCAATGTGTGAATCTGCTTTCCACCAAATAGCACATAACCGTGTCCTTCATCAACATATACTCGTTTGAATCGTCCAGGCAAAATAACCGCACTACTGATTCGTTGATCTCCAATAGATGTAACTTCCGCTGCATATTTTTTAAGATGATCAACAATTGCATCAACAATTGGAATGTGGTATGAGGCATCCAAACGATATCTCATATCACTCAATTTGACGCTGAATGTATCTACTGGAGCATCTTTTTTGAAATAGCCAACATTAAAATCTTCGATTGCCGGCAATTGAAGCTCATCAATCAATAGCTTAGTCGCTTTATCGATTAAGGCATTTGATTCATCACGAAGAGTATAAGAGCGATTCACAAGATTACCGATTTTCAACTTCAATGCATCTGGAGCATCCGGAATTGGAACCGTTGCGAGATGTTCTGGCTCGATATGGGTAATAACCGCACCGTAACTGTTTGTCAGCAGTATTTTATTTCCAACCTTACTTTTTAGGTATGCATATACATATCCTGCATCGCTCGGCTTTTTACAGTTAATCCGCAAAAGGTCATGGCTGAAAATCAAATTGTCCATTGTATCTGAGACAAAAGATACTTTTCCAATTGTACCAGAACAGGTCATGAGGACCTGCCCTTTAGATACACGCAATGCATCAATATTCGTATCAGTTACTGCCGAGATGTATCCGTCCGGAGAAGGTTTGATGTCCATGATGGTTGAAGGCTGATAAATGGGATAATCAGATTTTTCAACCCAAATTCGTTTGAAACGTGCGCCTGTATAAGACGTTGTCATTCCGTCTGCGCCACCAAGGGTAGTAAGAGGGTATTTGCCATCTGCAATAATTTCTCGTGCCTGCTTTGCTTCGACATCATAGACGCTTGCCTCTAAGCGCTTTCCTCTTTCGATGATTTCCGAAAGCGATACAGTACACCATTTAACTGGAGCCTCATCAATCAAAACATTCTCCTCGGGAGTTGCGGCAATTTGATATGCCAAATTATCATTTACCATGCCAACCCCTCCTTGACTTTCCATTCTGTAAAGATGGCAGGAACATCCGGAGTCTGATCATCCTCGACTTTTCTTTTTTGCTCATGGGAAACGGTACGATCACCTTCGCCAGTTGAACCAAGTACAAAAACGCTATTAGTATCGGGAACAAGAATCTCGTTTCCTTCTTTATCACGCTTAAAAGTAGGATTACCACGCTTATCATGACCAACTTTTTCGACCATGGCCATAAAAATATTGTAGTCAGCCATCGTGCCGCTCTTTTCCTCGACATCTTTCTGCTCCTGTGTTTTCTTCTGCAGGAACAGCACCGAGGTCTGAGTACCATTTCTCGGCTGGAAGGTATCCACATGAAGGTCTACACTGGCAATGATTCTGTGGTTCTTAATAAGCCACTCTCGAATATATCCAAGACCCGGTGCACCCAGAATGTTATCAGGGAGAACGATGCCCATACGACCACCAGGTGCAAGCAACTGAGTGCAACGTTCTACAAACAGAATTTCTGGGGGAACAGATGCCTGCAGGCGATCCGTCATTGTCCATGTATTGGTTTTCTTGTCGTTTTCCCAGACATGTGCCAATTCAAATTGCTCCAGGATGGCTTTGTCTTTGATCGGAATTTTGCTGCCGAAAGGAGGGTTGGTTACAATCACATCGAAAAACTCAATTGTCTTATGGTTACGAATGGTAGATTTATCAATGCCCAAAGCTTCTGCCAAATTAGAGCGGAAATCATCTGTCCATTCGTGCGGTGGCAGTAGCGAGTTGGACTGCAGAATGTTGCCACTTCCGTCATTATTCATAACCATGTTCATCTTAGTTGCCTTGACGAGATCTGGATTAATATCAAATCCGAAATAATTCGATTTTGCCATATCAGAAATGCGATCTCTGAAAGCGTTGATAGCTTCATTACCCCACTCGATTTTCGGCATACCAAGTTCAGCTTCAAATTGTTTCTCGAGTTTTTCAATGACATGGGTCATAGCGTTTACAAGGAAGCCGCCAGTACCACAAGAGCTATCCAGAACTTTTTCATCGACACCTGGATTGATCATTTCGACAACCATCTTCATGACATTTCTGGGTGTGAAGAACTCACCTCTATCGCCACGCAGGTTGGCACCAACGATTTCCTCGTATGCTTTACCCTTGATGTCGATATTGGTATTGAGCAGGCTGTACTTCTGCAGCTCACTGACAATATAAGCCAAGCTACGAGGAGACAACTTGATTTCATCGTTCGCATCAAAAATCAGCTTATACTTCTTCTTGTTTTTGACCTGTTCAAAGATTTTAGAGATACGTTTTTTGACAGTCAGCTGACCGTCGGGATTGGAACGCTCTTCTGAAGTTGCATAGAATTCCAGCGGCTTAGTGATGTTTCTTTCATCCTCAATCTTACAGAAAATAACCTTCAGCAGCTCAAAAAATGCAGGCTGTTTCTGCAGACCATCATTCACATAGATATGATTATGGCAGGTTTTGAACGTGAACAACAGATTATCGTCATAAGCATTTTTTAGAGTAGTACGCTTAGGACGGTTGATGTCATCCAGATTACCATCGGCAGAAGGAATATCGTTATAATCCATGAAATCAATTTGGCCCTTTTCGTTAACATACTTACGATAGACTTCCTTCTGACGGCCATTTGTCCACATTCCCCACTCGCAATTAGGGCAAGCAGACATATATGACTTCAATTGCTCAACACCATCTTTAGCATTTCGTGCCTCAACAGCCTCTTTTTTGCACTCGATGATGATTTTAATATTCTCCTGAGTCTGCTCGGTGCAATCCTTATCAAAAATGACAATATCTGCACGAGGTTTTCTCGATCCCAGCTGTAGAGTGCATTCAATTCTGATCTGCTTAGGCAGATATTTATGTTCGTTGACAAGTCTTTTTTCAATAGTCTGACGTACGTACTCTTCCGGAGTATCATTGCGGAACTTGCCGTCAACATAGTCACAAATTTTCCCTTCGGGAATTACAATTACCTTCGTATTAGCCATTTTTAGTTCCTCCATTTTTGCTCTTGGATTTTTTCTGTTTATCCGCTTTGCGATTTGATAGGTAGTCCTCAGCAGCTTTATTGAAAAAATCCGCAAAGCTACTTCTGTCGTATGCCAGCGCTGCTTTTAGTTCGGTGTGCAGCTCATCTGGCATTCTGAACTGCACTTGTTTGGTTCGATCGCTCAACAAACCGCACCTCCTTTTACGGCACAAATGATATCATTCTATCTTGATATAATGATATCATTTGGTGTAAAAAAAGTCAAGATTATGCAGGAAAACAGCACCCACCGATGATAAATAATCAGTAGGCGCTGCACTATGTATTCAATTATTCTTCCATGACTTCCAACATCATCCTAGCACCCAGCTTAAAGCTGTTCTGGAAGATCAGGCAATCTGTAATGGTTTGATGTTCTCGCACGCAATCCGTGTATTTCTCAAACAACGCTTTCTGCTCGTCTGTCATCGTAGCTTTGAGCTTATCTTCATTCCTACAGATCAACTCCTGTAACTTCTTATACTCTTTAGAAGAAGTGTCGTACTCTGTAGGCTCGATGTTGCCGTACCAAAATTCTTCCAGAAGTCTCATGCCACATCCTCCCCATAGATCATTTCACGGAGGATAATTTCCTCTGCCCGGTTGCAGATGCTGCTCATGGCTGCGACCCACGCCATCTGGTCAGTTGCTTTCAGTTTCTCAGTCATGCCCTCGGATGCCTTCATCTGTTCAACAATCAAGGATAAACACTTCTGCGCCTGTTCGTTCAGATCAGCGAGGTATGACCAGAGCTGACCACTGAGGATCAGGTCGTTAAAGAGGATCGGGCGCTGCTCTTTGAGGTAGTCCTGGTGCATCCGTCCCCATTTACCAATGGGGCGCTGTTCCTCAGAGGACAGGGTAAGAACCGGAATATAATAATCGCCAATGAGTTCATACCAAAGGCCATTGCTCTCATCATAAATGTGTTTCTTCATCTCAGTCATAGTATTGATCTCCTTATTCTGGTGTTAGAATCGCAAGTCTGACTCTCCAGAAATATTGGTAAATCTTTGGTAAATTTGAGATCAAAACACAAAAAACGCTTAAAATCGAGGGTTATGAGACGATTTGAGAAATTTCATCATGCCCGGTAAATCCTCCCGTGGCAAACAAACAATACTTTTATCGTAGATTTCAATCTCCTTAAAATGCCGTGAAATGCCCGGATTTGCATGGTTCCTTGGCTGTTCACTTCATATTTTGTTAGTATATCGACTACGCAGATATAACATGTTTTAACAAACTTCTCTATCTCATTTTTATTTATAAATACCTCTTAACAAAATTTCTACCACTTAAAAACGCTCCAACCTCAGCCAGAGCGTCCATAACTATTTTAGAGCACTTTGAATAATACCTGCGATGCAGATTTTTGTTGATTCTGTTTATCAATTTTCAGCTTGTACCTTTCTGAATTCTTCCATTTGTCTCAGTTATGCCCCAGCATCATCGAAATTGATATGTATACCTTAGGACTATCTATTTAATTTAAGTTTATACTGATTGTCCATCAATGCTATCAATCCTGGTGTTAGCACTATATTTTCCCTTGTAAGTGGTAAACTATTTTCCATAACTATAAAATTAACCACTCCAGATGGTTTAAAGAAAAGGATTTTATTATTGAATACCTTTATACAGACACATACTAACCTTTTCGGCGCAATTTGATTTTAGACAACATCAAATTTCCCCAAAATGCCTTACCATCCACCATGCAGATTTCACCAAACATATAAAGACCAAGGCTCTTCACTTCCGTTAGTTCTCCCGTAATTCCCTTTATTCCGGCACAGCCAAATACAATTGTGTCCGTATCATCATTATAGAAGTCGTATACTGCATTGTATACTTCTTCCGGTTTCACGTAGCGGATCACCATTTCCTCCTCAAGATCGCGACCACTCCTGATCAATTCTCCATCCTTGGACAAATGGGCATTTACACCATTTTTATCTGACAATGTAAAGTGTTCAAAATCATCCTCTAAAAAACCAAACGCAGCTTTTTTGTCCCTGAGCCATACTTCCGGTTCCTGTCCATCAATAGATTGAACCACGCGTGAGTCATGGAAACCAACCCGACATGTGCCAATCACATGCTCATGAATATTTTTCATCTCAACTGAAATTTCATAATTCTCATCATCAATCAGCATAACTCCTGCCCGTCCGCCTCCGGCAACAAGTCCTCCCTTTGTCCCATCCATAGCGGCACCTCCGCCTACGATTGGACATCCCAGCTTCTGATGTAGTTTTTCAACAAAATCATTTTCGCCTCCTGCATTGCCGCACAGCACGATAGCCGCTTTGTACGTTCCCTCCGGAATTCCGCTTAATATTTCTTCATATGTCCCATTTAAGACGATACCATGCGGCTGTGACAAAAACTCAAAAACTGCATCATCTGCGCATCCGGCTTTTCCTGCGAAGCCTAATGTCGCCGCCCCAAACAGGTCACTGGCCGGATAATGTTTCGGCATGTAAAATGCGATTTTCTTCATTGATTTCAGTCTCCTTTCTTGGCCGTATATGCATTTCGTGCAATCATCTCCTTCTGTAGTACAGGTGACAAATTCACAAACTGCGCGGACACAGCCCTAAAAACAGTATAAATTCTTATATACACATTTAATATAATATATGACCCTAGGTATTACAATCCAATAATTTCAAAGGTGCATACTTAATTTTTCAAAAAGTACGTGGTAAAAACCTTTCCCTCTTCCTTCCACAGTGACTTTATCACCGACATCCCCCTCTCCATCCGATATACTTATCTCATAGATGGTACTCAACTCCCCGAATCCAGGTATATACCACCTAATGAGTGCCATGTTGCAGATAACCTGCAAAAAATTATATGATTTAAAATCATATTCCTCTCCAAAATATAGATGCATGACAAAGTAACATCCGCCCCTGTCATCTTGACATGGGGCGGATTACTTGTGACTAATCCCTTTTGTCTTCCAATACCACTTCACTTATCTTTCGACTTTTCCCTTCTTAATCTTACACAACACGCCTTGACTTGTCACAAGCACCACCTTAGCTTCTGCACTCTCGCCAATTTTGTCATACAATCTTCCTGCACTCAGACTTTCACCGATCACTGTATGGGTGCTATTTGCCACATATCCAATCTTCCCTAGTCCCTTCACATGAACCTCGATCGCTTCTTTGTCATATTTATTGTCAGGCTCTTTCTTCAACACCAGCTTCATCCCCGGTTCAAGAAAATCCGCCCCATAATAAAACTTTGTTCCCGTAAGTGTAAAATATTTCTTCATTTCCGATTCCTCCTACTCTTCTACCCATTCTCTATAATCAGCTTCACTTGCAAACAGTTTATACCCACCATCTACATAACCCATGTAACCATTATCCGTAACATAACCTTTCATCATTTCTACCTCCTCTAAAACAAAAATAAGGATCAAGAAAAGTACTGTTTTCCTTTTCTTGATCCCATTTTATCGCTTTGCCTGTCCACAAATGCGGTCTTCTATTTTTCAATTTCACCTGTCCAGTCCATGATTCCACCAAACTCGATTACATTTGTATATCCCATACTCGACAGCTTCAACGCTGCTTGTCTGCTTCTGTTTCCACTTCTACAGTACACATACATCACCTGATTTCTGTCTGGAAGTTCTGGAACGTTAAACCCATGGATTGTTTCATTTGGTATGCAGATTGCTCCCGGAATATGTCCCATTTTAAATTCATCCTGCGTACGCACATCTACGATAATGTAATCCCCAGGTGTTTTAAAAATCTCTTTTGCTTCTTCCATTGTAATTCTTTTAAATGTCATTTTTCCTTCCACCTTTACAAATAAATCAATTTACCTTGATTCCCATCAAGTCGCACTTTTCTTCCAATTGGAAGTATCCCATGATTCCACCCGTGCCCAAAATCATCGCAGCATATCACTGGTATCTGGAACTTTTCGCCCATACGTTTCAGTCTCCACAAGAGTTCCGGATGCTCTTTATCCGAATAATTCCCAAATACAACACCTTTCACTCGTTCCATGATCTTATCCTGCTCGATGTGTGTAAGCATGGCACTGATATAATCCACACCGCCAAAAGATTCATGATCTTCGATGAAAAGCACGTAATCCTCATTCATGTCCACTGGCAAATATTTGCTTCCAAGAATCATCGCAAAGTTACGGGCATATCCGCCAATCAAAATTCCTTCGCCGACTCCCGAAGTCTGCACTTTCCATTCACTGTTTGGCACATGTTCCGTCATACAATCATACACCAGATGCTCCCAGAAATGCTTCGCATCATAGTCGCTCATATCCAGAAACAGATTTGGTGCCTGGCCGTAATAAGTTTCAAGTCCCGTCTGAACCCAGATTGGGTTCAGCAGAAATGTACCGTCACTGTAACTGCAGATACGCTTCGGATTGCGTTTGATATTTTCAAAATCAATGTATGGCAGAAGTTCGTTTGCGCCTTCTCCACCGCCAAACAGAATCAACTCCACCTCTGGATCTGCAATCAGCTGGTTAAAGTCCGCTGCGCGTTCCTCCGGCGTAGCCGAATATCCGTAAGTTGCTTTATATAAATTTGTTGCTTCCTTTACTCGAAATCCACATCTTCGAATACTTTCGATTGTTCTCTGATAGTCTTCATAATCGGCAATGTGGCTAGGCGAACAGATTCCTATCACGCCGCCTTCTGATAAACAAGGTGCTCTCATATTCATTCTCCATTTACATAAAATTCTTTCTATATTCCTGGCGTTTTATCAGGAACGAAACAAATATAGCAATATATAATCCCAGAATCACACCATACATTGTGCCAACTATATAGTTCTTATACACAAGTACATTTAAAATAAACTGAGGTGCCAGCACTGCACAGAACAGGACTAACAGCGGAATTAATCTTCCTTTGTAAACACGATTCATCATATCATATCTTGACTGTTCATCGCAGAAAATTTCTTCCTCGCCTTCCATCTCCGATTTCGGTTTTCGGAAATAGCTATACTGTGCAAAATCAAAAAGATGTTCCCAGCCACAGTCTTCGAACATGGCAACATATTCTTCTTTATTCTTTCTGCCTTCCTGATTGTAATCCAATTGATACACTACATCTTCTGGTTCGCATTCTTCAAAATGATACATTCCGATACCACCTATTTTGCTCAGTTTCCAGCCATGCTTATGCATATCGCTGAGATATTCTTGTTCATCTTCATATTGAAAAATAGTGAAATATTTAAATTCTTTTTTCGTTTTCATACTAGAATTCCTCCTGTACATTTCGGTAAAGTCTGCAAATACGCTTCTTTTCGAGTTCCAGCACTTCTTTTCCAAGTTCTGTAATCTGGTAGATTTTTCTCTTTTCTTCCTCTTTTACAAATTGAATCAATCCGTCCTTCTCCATTTTGGAAAGACTACCGTACATGGTTCCTGGGGCAAGACGAATCTCTCCATCGGTCATCTTTTCAACCAGCTGTACCACTCCGTAACCATGGTTTGCTTCCTGCAAACACAACAATATATAAAAACCTGTCTCCGTCATCGGGACATAAACTTTTCTAATGTGTGCGTCCATATAGTTCCCTCTTTCTATATCTTAGTTCGATATATCGCACTGCGATACTTTGTTTTCTTTACTATATCGCACTACGATATATATGTCAAGTATTTTTACGCAACAAAAGGGATATGATCCATTTCGAATCATATCCCCTAACATTTCACTCCTAGCAATAGCGAACCATATCTCTTGTAATTTCATCCAAGCTATGTGCACCGCACATTTGCATTGTATCTTTCAGCTCTGTACCTATCTTTTCAATATATGTCTTCACACCTTCGCTGTCTCCACCGTAAAGCGCAACCACAAATGGCCAGCAAATAATTACACCGTCTGCACCAAGGGCAAGTGCCTTGAACACATCTGTACCTGAACGGATGCCGCCATCTACGAACACCTTCATACTTCCGTCTACTGCTTTCACAATTTCTTCCAGAACTTCTGCTGTTGCTGGGCATTGATCCAATACACGCCCGCCGTGATTTGACACAACGATTGCTGCTGCACCAGCTTCTTTTGCCTTGAGGGCACCCTTCACTGTCATGATACCCTTCACGATAAATGGCGCCTTTGATGCCTTCACGATCTCAGCCATTTCTTCCACAGTTTTGCTACCCGCTGGTGGAGTCATGTTTTTCAAAAATGGCAAGCCTGCTGCATCGATATCCATAGCCACTGCAAATGCGTCTGCTTTTTCTACCAATTCAAGTTTCCCTTTCACGGTTCCGATGTCCCATGGTTTGATAGTTGGAACACCAATTCCACCTGCTCTTTTAATAGAGTCCGTTGCCGCTTCCATGATAAATGGATTTACACCGTCTCCTGTAAATGCAGCGATCCCAGCCTGAGCACAAGATGAAACCAACACTTCGTTATATGTATCTTCGTCATACTTGTCACTATAGTGAAGCTGAACTGCTCCAACTGGACCAGCAAAGAATGGATAAGCAAATGTCTGACCAAACACTTCAAATGTAGTATCCACTGGTTTGTTTTCCACCAAAGTATCCATGTTCACGCGGATGTCCTGCCATTTGCTGTAGTTGCGGATGGCTGTATCGCCTACGCCTTTTGCCCCTGGCCCTGGAATCTGGTTTCCACAAGCTTTTCCGCTACAAACTGGACATGCTTTGCAATATTTGCCAATGTCTTTTCTCGCATTTTCTAAAATTTCCTGATATGTCATAATAGAACCTCATTTCCAAATAAATTTCGTCACATGATAGGCTTATTATACACGCTTCCATAAAAAAAGGGAATGCTTTCGCATCCCCTAGTCATCAATTTCAACTTCGCAGTCGTGAATGTAACCGCTTGTTCCATTAATTTCGTAATTGTATTCCTTGTTTCCACACACGAATTCTACTTCATATTTTAATCTACCGTCATCGTCATCGCATTCCACATGAAGTCTTGTAACCTCACTTTCTGAAAGTCCTGCATGACCCAGTGCGATCTTCTTCGCGTGTTCCTTGCCGATATCTGTGTGATGTTCTGATTCGTGTTTATGAACTTCTTTATCTGCTGGTTTTACATAATCGTCATCGAATTCTCTATGTGAGTGTACGATATTTCCATTCACAGCCTCAATACTGTAATCATATTCATATTCACCGCTTGCAAAATCTACTTCATAGACCAGTTTCCCGTAATCGTAATCGAATTCTACTTCTGCTTTTCGCACATCATTTGCATTAACCTGTGCATCTGCAAATGCAACCTCTTTTGCCTTTTCTGCACCGATGTAAGCTTTTTCATTTGCCTTTCCTGTTGTTGCAACATCAACTGCATCGTTCTTTGGATTTGATAACACAAGGTTTAATTCGTTTACAGAAAGTTTTGCAAGATCTTTTTCTTCATATGCATTGTTCACTTCCACGATATTTTGGATCAAAGAAGCTTTTCCCTTTGAAATGTTAAGCTCATCTGCCAATTGTCCTGCATTTGCATTTTCAACAGATTGAACGAGTAAAGAAGCGTTGATCTTTGTTGCACTCAAAATGTCATTGATTTCTTTGGTAAGTTCTTCTTTCAATTTCGCGCCTCTGGCTGTGTTGCCATCCTCTACTGAGAGGAGAATAGAGTTTGCAAGTTCGTCAATATAACCATGTTTGAAAAGGGAACCAACGATTGCATTTACTGCTGTTGTAACATTTGTATCTTCCAAATGCATATCTCTCAAAACCACTTTCGCATCTTCATTTAAAGGAACTGCCCTTATCACTTCCGCGTCGTCATCCACCTGGAGTTCGATGCTTGGATTAATGTCCAGTAGGACTACACTTGCAACATCCTCTTTTGCAAAGATTCTGTATGCTCCAAATCCACCAATTACTACTGCCAATGCTGCTACTGTTGAAATAATTCTTTTTGTTGTTTTTCTCATATATATGTCCACCTTTCTTTTTTATTATTTGCTTTTCTTGTAATGATAATGTTGCAGCATTGCGTTTTATTGCATTGTTTTCAAAAATTTTTTCGCAAAAAAAGAAGCCTGATATCAGGCTTCTTAAAATTAGTCATCATGATGATGCTCGTGTTCATTGCTCAGGATATTTCCCGTCGTTGCGTCGATGTCGTATTCGTATTCCCTTCCATTGCTTGTGAATTCCACTTCGTAGATCATAGCATGATGTTCATAATCAATCTCTGTTTCCAGATCATAAACAGAGTTCTCTTCAATTCCCGCATGAGAGAATGCAATTTTATTGGCTTCCTCCACTCCGATATATGCACTTGATGAAACCTCTCCCGTAGATTCCACATCCTTCACTTCATTGTGCGGATTTTCAATCAATAAGTTCAGTTCATTTACAGAAAGCGCTGCAAGCTCATCGAATACGTATGTGTTATTTGCCTCTAAAATACGTTCGATCAAAGCTGCTTTTCCATGTGAAATATGGTGTTCTTCCGCTTGTTTTTCCACAGCTGCTCCATCCACATATTGCGAGAGGATTGCGGCATTGACTGCTGCCCCATCTAAAATTGCATTGATTTCCTGGGATAAGGTCTTCTGAAGTTCAGTACCTCTCACAGAATCTTTGTCTTCTACGGAGAGAAGAATCGAATTTGCAAGTTCATCGATGTATCCATGTTTTAGAAGTGAACCCACGATCGCGTTGGTTGCCGTGTGAATATCGGTTCCTTCCAATTTCATACCTTCTAAAATTGCCACTGCATCCTTGTTCATGGCATTTGCTTCGAGAACTCGTTCTCTTTTATCAATACGAAGTTCGATGCTCGGATTGATTTCAAGGGAAACAATACTCGCTACCCGTCCCAGGTTCAGCCCGAAGAATCCAAACATTCCAGCACCTACCAAAACAAGGCACGCAGCAGCTACCGCTGCATATCGATAAAACATATTCTTCTTTTTTGCAAATGGAATCACTTTGTCGCTATAAGTGTCGCACTCAGCCATGACTTTATCCAAAACGTCTGGCGTACATGCTTCTACTGCATTTTTCAAGCGCATTTCTAATTCTCGATCAGTCATTGGCTTCCACTCCTTCTATATATTTTCGTAATTTCTTCAGACCTCTGTGATACTTTGAAAGCACTGTTGCAAGAGCCATATCCAGCAAATCTGCAATCTCTCGATGTTTCAATCCTGAAACTGCATGCAACAAAATAATTTTTCGTTCTTCTTCCGACAAAAGATTCAGCGCAGCTTCCAAAAGATGTCTATCATCGATGGTTCCCATGGTATCTGGCAAATGAACGGCAAGGTCCCATTCTTCTGGCTCCAAATCTTGATGTTTCTTCTTCTCGCGCAATTTCATGAGCGAAAGATTCTTCACGATCGTAAGAATCCACGCCATCGGAGTTCCTTTTGGCTTATAACTTCCTGCATTTACCCAGATTTTAAGGTACGTTTCCTGTAGCACATCCTCCGAATCAGCAGGGTTCTTCGTGATAGACAAGGAAAATGCATAAACCGCAGTCCTTGTCTCGTGATAGATCTTCTCCAACGCCCCTTTGTCTCCCTGCGCCAATCTTTTTATATACTCATCAAGATGAGAGTTTGAATCATATGCAGTTTCCGTCGATTGTGTTAATAATAAAAGCATGACTAACTCCCTCCTGTTATAGGTATAATGTGCAAACGTGCTATTTTATTGCATTATATCACAAAAAATTATTCTCTTGGCATAGAAATAAGAAGGTGGTAAAATGGGTTGGAAATTACTAGAATCTTCGGAGGCAAACATGAAACTTGACATAAAATCGTTTATGCGTGCAGTCTTTATGATTGCATTTCCTATAGCATTACAAAATCTAATGTCCACAACAGCAAGTATGATCGACACCATTATGATTGGAAGTCAGGGCGAATTGGCCGTTGCTGCTGTTGGGATTTGTTCTCAGATTAATTCCTTATTTTTCTCCATGTACTTTGGGTTCGCCGGCGGCGCCTTGCTATTTTTCGCCCAATATTGGGGTTCCAAAGACGAAAATGGAATTAATCGTACTTTAGGGCTTTCTTCATTTTTTATGCTAGTCGTAGCATTTATCTTTGGAATTGTAGCAATCACCAATCCGGCTTTTATCTTAAGAATCTATACTGACAAAGAAGCACTCATTCTTATGGGAATGCCTTATCTCCGAATTATCGGATTTGCTGCCCCATTCACAGTTCTCGTTATGATCCTGAACTTTTTTCTTCGTTCCACAGAACGTGTGAAAGCGCCGCTTCTCTGTTCCATTGCTGGTATCCTTGTAAATATCACATTGAACTGGCTTTTGATCTATGGACGTTTTGGACTCCCTAAAATGGGCGTTGCCGGTGCTGCAGTCGGAACTCTTTGTTCTTCTCTGATCAATTTTTTCTTGCTTCTGATTTATATCTTAAAAGATCAAGAAGCAGTAAAATTACGTTTTAAAGAAATGTTTGGCTGGGGAAATTCTTTCTTTGGCACTTATTTCAAAAAATCATTTCCAATTATCTTGAACGAACTTTTTTACGGAGTTGGACAAATGTTGATCAACATCGTAATCGGTCATCAAGATGAGGCCGCAATCGCTGCCATGGCAGCGTTCCGTGTATTGGAAGGATTTGTATTTGCATTCTTTGGCGGACTTGCAGATGCCAGTGCCGTTTTGGTTGGAAAAGAAGTGGGTGCTGGTCACCACATGAAGGGCTACAAATATGTAAAAGGATTTGCGATCCTATGTCCTGCAATCACATTTACGATCGTCCTGATCTGCTTCAGTTTCAATCAGCCGATCCTAAGTCTCTTTAGTCTTGGACCACAGGCGCTTCATTATGGAAAATACATGTTGTTGATCTATCTGTTCTTCGGAGCAATTCGTACATGTAACTACATTATGAACAGCTGCTATCGAGCTGGCGGAGAATCTGTATATGGTACGGTTTTGGAAATCACTTGTCTTTTTACGATCAGTGTTCCTGCTACATGGATCGCCGGTATGGTGCTGAAATTACCATTCTTGGCAGTGTTTGCGGTAGTATATACAGATGAGATCTTACGTCTTATTTTCGAACTTCGATATACACGTTCTGGAAAATGGGTGAAGCCTGTTACCGATATTGGCCGCCAAAAATTAGAGGCTTTCCATCAAGAATTAAAACAATTGCAAAATAGATAAAGCAAGGGCAAGAAACCATGATCAATGGCTTCTTGCCCTTAATTATTTCTTACCACAATGTTTTAATATCTGTGTATTCGTAACCTTCAAAACTGTCTGCTACGTTCTTACATGTGAGTTTGCCGTCATATGTATTGATACCAGAGTAAATAACATCGTTTTCTTTACATGCTTCTTCTAAGCCTTTGTTTGCAATCTGAAGACCATAGCGAAGTGTTGCATTTGTAAGCGCAATTGTAGATGTTCTTGGAACTGCACCTGGCATGTTACCTACACAGTAATGTACAACGCCGTCTTCAATAAAGATTGGATCATCGTGGTATGTTACTCTTGTAGATTCTCCACAACCACCTTGGTCAACTGCAACGTCAACGAATACAGAACCTGGTTTCATTTCTTTCAAATATTTTTTCTTAAATAACTTAGGTGCTGCTTTTCCTGGGATCAATACAGAACCGATAACAACGTCTGCTGTCTTAACTTCTCTTTCGATGTTTGCATCATTTGAAACTAATGTTTGAATACGCGAACCGAAAATATCATCTAAGTATTCTAATCTTTGAAGATTGATATCTAAAATAGAAACTTCTGCACCGATACCTACCGCAATCTTACATGCGTTCATACCTACGTTACCGCCGCCAAGGATTACTATCTTAGCTTTTGGTGTTCCTGGAACCCCTGCAAGAAGCACACCCGAACCGCCGTGGATTTTTTCCAAATATTTAGCACCTTCCTGAATACTGAGACGTCCAGCGATCTGACTCATTGGTGCAAGAAGTGGAAGTGTTCCGTTCTTTTCTACTAATGTTTCGTATGCTACTGCTTTTACTTTTCCAGCAAGAAGCGCATCTGTCTGTTGTTTATCTGCTGCAAGGTGAAGGTATGTATAAAGAATCAAGCCTTCTTTGAATAATGGATATTCTTCTGGCAATGGTTCTTTTACTTTTACCATCATATCTACAGTTGCCCAAACGTCTTTTGCTTCGTCTACTAACTTAGCGCCTGCATCTTCATACTCCGCGTCTGTAAAACCAGAACCAATTCCGGCACCTTTCTCAATATATACTTCATGTCCCGCGTTTACATAACTTACTACACAGCTTGGTGTAAGTCCTACACGGAATTCATTGTTTTTAATTTCTTTTACACATCCAACTTTCATACTACTTTTCTCCTTTGATTGGTAAATCCTATAAAAAATACATAGCAAAATGTTATCACACTTTGAAACTTTAATCAAATAAAGTTTTTCAATAATGCATATATTTTTTCTTCGTGGCCATTCCACCTCGGATGTGACGCTCAGACTTGTTTGTATCAAGTACCTTTCTTGCTTCACTGGCAAATACAGGGTTTATCTGGGCTAGACGATCCGTGACATCTTTATGTACTGTCGACTTACTAATTCCAAAGGCTTTCGCTGTCTGTCTCACCGTCGCATTGTTTTCAATAATATAATTGGCAATCTCGATTGCTCGTTCTTCGATATAATCTTTCAAATAAAAATCTCCGCATAGGTTTTTTACAATCTATGCGGAGGTTCATTCAATTATACATAATGACAAGCCACTTTATGTCCTTCTTTCACTTCTTGAAGTTCTGGCTTTTCTTCCCTACATTTATCCGTTGCATGTGGACATCTTGTACAGAAACGGCATCCCTTTGGTACATTCATCGGACTTGGAAGTTCTCCTTCGATAGAAATTCTCTTTGTTTTTCTTCCTACCTCAGGGTCTGCAATAGGTACCGCTGAGATCAGCGCCTTTGTATATGGATGAAGCGGTGCTTTGAATACCTCTTCACTCGTTCCAATTTCAACCATAGAACCAAGATACATAACCCCGATTCTATCACTAATGTGATAAACCATCGACAAATCATGGGCTGTAAATAAATAGGTCAGTCCAAGTTCTTTCTGGAGATCTTTTAACATATTTACTACCTGTGCTTGAATAGAAACGTCTAATGCTGAAATTGGTTCATCACAGAAAATAAATTCTGGATAAGCTGCTACTGCTCTGGCTACGCCGATTCTTTGTCTTTGCCCGCCACTGAATTCATAAGGGAACTTTTCCATAACTTCCTCATTCATATTCATAAGCTTAAGAAGTTCACGGATTCTCTCATCAATTTCCTTCTGTGTATAACCATTTGTCTTTAATGGTTCAGAAATAAGCTGTTTTACATTCCAGTTTGGATTCAATGCTGAATATGGGTCCTGGAAAATGATCTGTAATTTCTTACGATATTTTTTCCACTCATTTTCCGACATATGCACAAGGTCGTTCCCTTCATAAAGGACCTGTCCATCTGTCGCTTCAAGCATCTGAAGAACGCAGCGTCCCAGTGTCGATTTCCCACATCCTGATTCTCCTACCAAACCAAAGGTTTCACCTTTGTAAATTTTAAAGGACACGTCATCAACTGCCTTTAATTCTCCTCTTGACTGACCGAAAAAGTTCTTCATTGGAAAATATTTACGGAGATTTTTAATTTCTAATAAAACTTCTCGTTCCATATTAATCCACCTTCCCTTCTGTCATATCAAGCAAACATTTTGCTTTATGCGTTTCAGAATAATTTTTAAATTCCGGCATGATTTCATTGCATTTTTCTGTCGCATATTCACATCTTTCCGCAAATGGACATCCTTTTGGCAGCTGGTAAAGAGATGGTGGCGCACCGTCGATACCAATCAATTTTTCTCCTCTTTCATGTTCCGTATGTGGAATTGATTTGAGAAGGGCCCTTGTGTATGGATGCTTCGGAGTAAAGAAAATCTCATCTACCGTTCCTTCTTCCACGATGATTCCGCCATACATAACTGCAATACGGTCACACATAGTTGCCATTACACCCATATCATGGCTAATGATGACGATAGACATGTTTCTTTCATCATGAAGCTTCTTCAAAAGTTCCAGAATCTGTGCCTGTATTGTAACATCAAGAGCCGTTGTTGGTTCATCGGCGATGAGAAGTGATGGTTCACAGCTAAGTGCCATCGCAATCAATGCACGTTGTCTCATCCCACCACTGAATTCATGAGGATACTGGTTCATACGTACCTCTGGTGTAGGAATACCAACTTGCGTAAGCATCTCGATAGCGATTTTTTCTGCCTCTGCCTTAGAGCATTTTTTATATCTTCGAATAACCTGAGTTAAGTGATATCCTACTTTTCGAAGTGGATTCAACGCTGTCATTGGATCCTGGAAAATCATTGCCATCTCTTTTCCACGATATTTCTGTAACTCTTTCTCAGATAACTTCGAAAGGTCTACATCTTTATAAATAATCCCTTCGGATTCGATTTCTGCATAAGATGGAAGAAGGCCCATGACACTTTTCATTGTGACACTTTTGCCACTTCCGGATTCCCCTACAATCCCAAGTATTTCTCCTTCATTTACGTGAAAATCAATTCCACGAATTGCTTCCACAAGACCTTTGCTTGTTCGAAAGGAGGTACGCATTTCTTTTACATCAAGTATATGTTTTTCCATGCTATTTTTCCTCCTGTGTGATACGTGGTTCTGTATAAATTCTTAAAAGTTCACCCAATTTGTTAAAAGAACAAATTGTAAGAATGATCAAAATCCCTGGAATAAATGCCATATGAGGCGCTTTCAGAAGATTTCTTTGAGCCGTCTGCAATAAACTTCCCCAGCTGCACTGTGGTGCCTGAATACCAATTCCCAAGAAACTCATAGAACTTTCTACCATAATTGCACTTGCAATTGCGCCTGTTGCTGCTGTGATAATAACTGGAAGGATCGTTGGAAGTACATGATGTACAATAATTTTAAACTTTGATACACCGATTAGTTCTGCATACTGTACATAGTCTCTGTTTTTCGCGCTCATCGTTTCTGCTCGAACGAGTCTCGCAATTTCCATCCAGCTGAAACATCCGATCACTATAATAATAGACACGATCCCTCGCTTAAACAGCATACTGATTACCGTTACCATAATGATCCATGGTATTGCACAAAAAATATCTACAATACGCATACAGATACTGTCTACAATACCTCCAAAATATCCCGAAATCATCCCCACTACTACACCGATCACTACCGATGTTACCATGGCGAGTACGCCAACAATAAGAGAGACACGAGCACCATAAAGGACTCTCGTAAAGTAATCACGTCCTAGTTCATCTGTTCCAAACCAGTTCTCAGATGTTGGTTCTCCCAACATGTTTTGAACATTGATCGCTTCTGGATCAAGACCAGTATAATCTACCGCGATACTAGCAATAATAACCAGCATCAAAAAAGCGACTGCCAACCACATTCCTTTATCTGAGAGGAATTTTCTTTTCATGATTTCAAATCTTCTATTTTTCATAACTATTCCTCCCCAACTCGAATTCTTGGATCAACCAGCGCGCAGAGAATATCTGATAATAAATTTCCGAGGATTACCAGTGTTCCAGAAAGAAGCAATATGTCCATAACGATTGGATAGTCCATCTTGTTAATTGCTGAGACAAAATAGTTTCCAATTCCCGGCCATGAAAAAACAGTTTCTGTAATTACTGCTCCTGTAACCAGCATAGGAAGCGACATTCCCAATTTTGTTATTAATGGAAGAAGTACATTTCTTGACACATGTTTAAACAGAATCTCCATTTTACTGCTTCCAAATGCTTTCTGCACCAACACATAATCTTCGTTAAGCTGCGTGATGGTCGAACTTCTGACATAACGCACCAGATCTGGCAGGAATCCGATGATCAGAATCGTATATGGCATAATAAAATGCATCATAAAGTCTCCAAATGATTCATCGCCGATATCATGCATTCCTACAATTGGGAACCATTGCAAATCGCAGCCAAATTTGTATATAAAAAGCAGTGCGATCCAAAAGGTCGGTACTGCAAGACCCACGGACGCCATCCCGTTAATTATTCTATCTATCCAGCCATCTTTTTTATATCCTGCCAAGAGTCCTAGTGCGATCG
Organism: Faecalimonas sp.; assembly: GCA_045543595.1. Lineage (GTDB taxonomy): Bacteria > Bacillota > Clostridia > Lachnospirales > Lachnospiraceae > Faecalimonas. The sequence continues at coordinate 17,866 of JAZQMU010000178.1, read as the reverse complement.
CCAATAAAAATGCTGTCGCATAAGACGGCAACACCAATTTTATTGTGTTTGGAATTTTGACAGACATATCTTTTGCAATATTTGTTTTATTGATCAAAGAATAACCCAAATCTCCTTTGCATACATTCTTTACCCATCTAAAATACTGCACATGGATTGGATCATTTAAACCGTATTCTTCTCTTCTTTGCTCGATTTGCTCGTTCGTCATTTTATCCGTAATAAGCGAATCCACTGCATCGTATGGCGCCAATTGGATAAGTAAAAAACAAAGTGCTGTAATGGCAATCATAAGTGGAATTGCCTGAAGAATTCGTTTTACAATATATTTTAACATATCGCTGTCCCTTTCCTTCTAACTTCAAAAAGAGGAGGACCTTAGTCCTCCCCTTATCATCTCATCTTATTCAAAGTAGAGTTTTGAGAAATCATCAAATGTGTAAATTGGAACGAACTTAGCATCATCTTCCATACCCTTAAGAGCTGGGTTTGTAACGAAAATTCTAAGGTTTGTACCAAATGGGTAGAATAATGCTTCTTCAGCAACTTTTTGTTGAAGTTCTGTAGCGATTTCTGCTCTCTTAGCAGCATCTGTTTCTACTTTAATTGCATCAAATAAACCATTGATTTCTTCGTTATCGTAGTTGATCATGTTACCTGTTCTGAACATTCCTTCGTATCCAGCTGGATCGATTGTCATAATATATCCACCAAGGTACATATCGTATGTTTTATCTGTGTTGTCGTATGCAGTTTCCATGTAAGCACCTTGTTCAAGACCAAAAAGTTCTACAGTGATACCAACTTTTTCTAATTGAGCTTTGATAACTTGAGCTTGTGCTTCTTGTGCAGGTTCTGCAACGTGACAAAGTGATAATGTTGTTGCGCCACCAGCAACTAATTCTTTTGAAGCTTCTAAATCTTGTTCAAATTTTTCAAGATCTTCTGTGTAGAATCCGTTTGTTTTTGGAAGGAATGAGTAGCTTGGTGTTGCATAATCTAATGAACCGTACGCTGCGATAAGAATTTCTTCCTTGTTAAGTGCTTTTAACACACCTTTTCTGTAGTCAGCATCTTGCATGTTGTCAGATACTCTGTTAAGACGAACGTATGCAACACGACCTTCTGAGTAAGGTGTAACTGTGAAATCTTCAAGTCCTTCTAATAATGAAGCAAGACCAACCCATGCATCTACTTCGCCTTTTTGAAGAGCTGCGATAGCGACTGGGTCTTCTGCGATAACACGGAATACTACGTTAGGAATTTTAGCTGCTTCACGTGCGTAGTTAGGGTTTGTAACTGCTTTGATGTATTGTCCGTTTTCATATGTATCAAACATGTAAGCACCACAACCTACTACTGTGTCACTTGTTAAATCGTAATCAAATGTATCTTTTCCTTCGAATACGTGTTGTGGTAATAAGTAAATACCAGCTACGTCTTCTGCGAATGAAGCTGATGCATTAGCAAGTACGAATTCAACTGTTGTATCGTCTACTTTTTTAATTTCAGCTGTTTTAAAAACACCATTTTCTGAATCAAACTTTTCAGCATATTGTGTAAATGTGAATACTACGTCATCTGCGTTAAGAACTTCACCATCTGACCATTTTGCATTTGGATTTAATTTAACTGTGTAAGTAATTCCATCTTCTGTTTCAAAGCTGTCTGCCATGTAGAAGTGTAAGCTTCCGTCTGGTAACATTGAGAATAATGGAGTGTCAACTAATTTTACAAATGTCATAGCTTCACGGCTATCTGCTGTAAAGAAGTTTAATGTTGTTCCTAAATCAGAAAATACAGAGTAAGTAAATGTATCTTTTACTTGTGCATCTGTTCCATCATTTTCTTGTGTTTGTGGATTTTCTTGAGTTTCATCTTTTTCACCACATGCTACAAGGCTAAAAGCCATAACAGCAACAAGAAGTAAAGATAATAATCTCTTTTTCATTTTGTTTCCTCCGAATCATTAATTATGTTGGTTGCACACCAACGTCTTAGATATTAACAATTTTTTAACAAAGTGTCCAATCAATAATTTTTATAAATCTTTACCCTTTATTAGTTTTTTCTATAGAGGAAATTTTTGTCATTATACTTATTTTTTGATTTATTTTATTACTCCAGTGGACTACCCGTTTCTTTTCTATTTGTATTAATTTTGTCTTGCAATTCATTCTGTGACATATTATAATCACTTTCAGAAGAAGCGGGTTTCTGACCATCTGACCTTGTGGTCCAAGATGGGTATCTCGTTTCTTTTTTTATGCTTATGATCAAAATCTTCTTTCCATCTTTTACTTGTTGCAATTTCTATCATTTGAGGTATCCCCTGCGACATGTTTGCCTTCACTTTAGGAAGCGCTCCAACTAATTTTTTCGTGTAAATAGAATTAGAATATTCATCAGCAAATGTTCTATCAATATAAATCAATTCTTCTGTTTCCGCCACTTCGAATATCTTCCCTACATATCGTAATAAATATCGTTCAACTTCATCCCACGAAATCGTTCTTTTCCCTTTAAAAATCACTTGTGGAATTACAACCACTTTGTTACCCTTTACATCTTTAGCCACAAGCACATTATTTAATTCACTCATTTATTCTCCTCCCGTATCATAATATACCATTGGTATATTATTTTATATTATTCCAATGGTATAATCAAGAAAAATATGCTATACTTAATAAAAGTCTATGGTTTTATTATGGGGAACAAACTATGAATACAACTACTTTAAATCGTGAACGTCTAATCGCTTGCAGAAAAAAATTAGGAATTACAAAGCAAGAGGCTGCTATGCGTATGCAGTTATCTCAGCCTGCATATCTTCGCTACGAATCTGGAGAAAGGACACCTTCTATTCATGTTATTTACTACATGGCTCATATTTTGGGTACATCTGCAGATTATCTTATGGGTAAAACAAATGATCCAACACCAAATTTTCATTTTATTCATGAGACAGAAAAACCCGAATTATTCTCTCTCGTCGATACATTTAGCAACTACGATACTGATACTCAAAAAAGGTTACTTGCCTATTTTCAAATGATTTCCGAATAAAGCATAAAAGGCTGAGTAAAAATAATCTTATACTCAGCCTTATCATTTATATTTTCCAATTATCTAGTTCTTTTTGATTCTTCAGCACCACAACTTTCTCTGGATACTTCTCCATCAATCCTCGATATCGTTCCCTTGCACTTTTCTTTCTGCCATCGCGTAACACCCACCAAACAAATTCCCAGTCTAGCTTCTCGTTACATCCTTCCCCCATATCTGGTCGTGTCTGATTTCGATATTGGAAATACCGCTTTGTCACACGCCAAAGACAATTGAAGCGATTAAATAGCATAAGAATAATCTGATCCGCCTCTTCTGCGCGTCGTTCGTAATATAACTTTGAATAATTCCCGTCAATCACCCAGGAATCATGTGTATCTAAAAAACCTTTTACAACCTGGTCTTTTTCTTCGTTGTTACGTTCTTCCCACCCCGGCAAAAACTGTACCTTATCCAAGTGAAGTACATCACACTCGTAGTATGCTCCCAGTTTCCCCGCAAGTGTGGATTTCCCAGAGCCGCTGTATCCCACAATCATAATCTTCATATTAATTATTCCTCACTATAAAGCATTCCATATAATCTGTCGCTTCTCACACCCGAAATTGGATTAAAACCATCTTCCTCTTCAATCACAAATCCACATTTCTTATGTGTCACCAAGGAAGCGGTATTTGTTTTTCTCACATTGCTGCGTATCACAACGCCTTCGCCAAGATATCTAATTACTTCTTGAATCAGTTTACACGCATAGCCTTTCTTGCGATATTCCGGCGCTGTCTCTAGTGCCTCCATGTAATAGAAATCTTCAAATTTCGTTAGTCGCAAAGCACTCACCCATTTGTTATTTTCCTCTAACACATAATACGTATTTTCATTTTTAGACATAAATTTCCCGAGAAACTTCTCTACAAAGTAAAACTCTTCTTTCTTAATTGCATCGGACAAGTCAGCCAATTCAGGATTCTTCTCTTTCGCAATCTCATAACTTGCTTCTATATAGACACTATGCACCATACGATACATATCATCCTTTGACATTTCTTTGAATATCAATAACATATAATTTTCTCTCATCTTTCTTGCAAATATCCGGTTAAAAAGTACAGTGGCACATTTATCATCCACTCTTGCTCACGATAATCCGACATTGATGTTCTAATTGCAATTTCTGGTTTGAACTTGTCACAATATACTCTCAAACTTTTTGCACGTAAATTTTCCTCTGCCTTCACCTCAATTGGAATTATATTTATTCCTTTTTGAATTACAAAATCAATTTCTCCTTCAGATTTCGTTTCAGAGAAGTAATATGGAGTATATTCTGTATCTGCCACCAACTGCTGATTTACAAATTGCTCCGTTAACGCACCTTTAAATTCCACAAAAACTGCGTTTCCATCTAAAAGTGACATGGCATCTAATTCGCTCAACGCTCCTAGCAGACCTACATCTAATAAGAATAATTTAAACGCCGAAAATTCAATATAAGCTTTTAGTGGAACAGAAGGTTTTGAGATATTATATACCTTTTTAATAAGTCCACAGTCTTGTAACCACTCTATCGCAATCTCAAAATCTTTTGCTCTTGCCCCCTCTTTAATTTTGCCAAAGAAAAACTTTTTATTTTCTTTCGCAAGCTGCATAGGTATCGAATTCCATACCATTCTGATCCGTGGTAGTTCATTCTCTGCTGTATGTTTACTAAAATCATCCTCATACATTTCCAATATCTTATTTTGCAAATATCTGACTTCTCCGAAATCTTTATTTTCTATAAAAGAAGCAACAACTTCTGGCATACCACCTATAAAATAATACTTCTTTAACCAATCGATATATTTTTCTTTATAGACCTTCATTAATTCATAGTTTTTTTCATCAATAAGAGCTTCTAGACCCTCTTCTCCCACTGCACATAAAAATTCTCTAAAACTCAACGGATTCAATTCCAAAGTATCTACTTTTCCAACTGGAAATGACACTCCCTTATGAATAGCTACATCTAATAAAGATCCTGCTGCTATAACAGCATATTCCGGTGCATTTTCATAAAAATATTTTAAAGAAGCAATTGCTTTAGGATTTTCCTGTATTTCGTCGAATATGATTAAAGTTTCTTCTGGCACGATTTTAGTTCCTGTTGCAATATTTACAGCCAACAATATTCTTTCAACATCATAATCGTTCTCAAAAACATTCCTCATATATTTATTATTGTCAAAATTAACGTATGCAGTATATTTGAAATATCTTCTGCCAAACTCTTTCATAAGCCATGTTTTTCCAACTTGTCTAGCTCCTTTCAAGATCATTGGTTTTCTATTCTTTTTTTCTTTCCATTGAAGTAATTTCTTCATTGCCAATCTTTCCAAAACAAATGACACCTCTCAATCCTTCTTTAGTTTACTCCTCTTTTTCTTTATTATACATTTTTTCTGACGAACTTTCAATTCGGGTTTACATTTTTTCTGACGAACTTTGTTTGTTTTACAACATTTTTTCTGACGAACTTTAAAATGCTTTTCAACACCATTTGTTATGCTATAATAGTTTTTAAATACATTATACGAACGGAGTTTTATTATGAACACAATAAATCCTGAAATTCTAAACCAATTTGGTCTCCAATCCAAAGCTCGGCCTTTCAGAAATGGACATATCAATTCCACATATATAACCGAAGATTTCAAATATGTGATACAGAAAATCAACACTTCCATCTTTCAGAATCCTCAAGAACTGATGGAAAATGTAGTAGCTGTCACTGAATTTCTTCGTAAAAAGGATCCTTCTTGTACTACTTTAAATGTTGTGAAAACTCAAGATGGAAAACTTTTCTATCAAGATACAGACGGCAGTTGTTACCGCGCTTATGATTACATAGAAAACACAAGAACCGTAGAAAGCAATGCCTCTCCGGAGGATATCTACGAAGCAGGGGCTTGTCTTGGCAGATTTCAAAAGATGCTCAGTGATTTTCCAGTAGAAACACTTCATGAAACAATCAAGGATTTTCATCACACGCCAAAGCGTCTGCAGACTTTCAAAGATGCCGTTGCAAATGACATTGCCGGCAGAGTATCTGATGTAAAAAAAGATATCGACTTTGCATTAAGTCTCGCTCATGAGGCAGATATCGTAGTAAATGGTTTAAATGCTGGTACGATCTTATCCCGCGTGACACATAACGACACGAAGATTAACAATTATCTTTTTGAAGAACATGGTTCCAAAGCCCTCTGTCTGATCGATCTCGACACGGTAATGCCAGGTAGCCTTTTGTATGATGTGGGCGATGCCCTCCGTCTTGGCGGTTCCACCGCTGCGGAAGATGAAACAGACCTAAGCAAAGTACATTTTAACGAACATGCCTTTGCATCTTTTGTAAAAGGTTATCTTTCCGAAATGCGTGATTCTATGACTGCAACTGAATTGGAACTCCTTCCTTTCAGCGTGCGTCTTATTACTTATGAACAAGGAATTCGCTTTTTAACTGATTACCTGAACGGCGATACCTATTACAAAATTCATCGCGAACACCATAATCTGGAACGCGCCAGAAATCAGTTTAAACTAGTGGCGGATCTGAAAGAAAAAGAAGATTTGATGAGAGGAATGATCCTATGAAACAAAAATTAAAAGTAGTCGTTATCGGAGCCGGAAACCGTGGCGAAACTTATACAACTATTATGTCAAACATGCCTGACAAATTCCAGGTAGTCGCTGTTGCGGAACCGATTGAAAGCCGCCGCCAAAATATACAGCAGATACATAACATTCCTGACGAACTTTGTTTCGAGTACGACCATGAACTTTTGGCACAAGGAAAACTTGCTGACGTTGCGATCATCTCCACGATGGACCGACAACATTTTGAACCGGCAATGAAAGCCATTTCCCTGGGTTACAATATTTTATTAGAAAAACCTGTTTCTCCAGAACCTGCCGAGTGTGAACTGATCGCTAACCACGCGGCAAAACACGGGGTGAAAATTGTGGTGTGCCATGTGCTTCGCTATACACCATTTTTCATCACTCTAAAACAATTGATTCTGGAAGGAAAAGTGGGAGAAATCGTATCGATCAATCACGAAGAATGTGTTGGAAATGTGCACCAAAGTCACAGTTTTGTGCGTGGAAACTGGGGCAACACAGAACGTTCTTCTTGCATGCTCTTGCAAAAATCCTGCCATGACATGGATATCTTGCAATGGCTCTTGGACAAGAAATGTAAGAAGGTTCAATCCTTCGGTTCACTCACACATTTCTGCCGCAAAAATGCTCCAGCAAATGCACCAGAATACTGTATAGAAGGTTGTTCACAAGCTGAAACTTGCCCATACAATGCCGTAAAACTGTATCTTGATGACAAGAATAACGATTGGTTCCGTACAACTTGTGCCCGCGTGACTAATCCAACAGACGAAGACATTGAACGTGCACTTCGCACCACTCAGTATGGCAAATGTGTTTACAAATGCGACAACGATGTTGTGGATCACCAGACAGTCAATATGCTCTTTGAAGATAACATAACAGTTACGTTCACAATGAATGCCTTTAACAAAGGCGGCCGCCATATCCACATCATGGGAACCAAAGGTGAGATTCACGGCGATATGCGCTCAAGTGAAAAACCAATTCAGTTATTCGATTTTGAAACTCGCCAGACATATGATATTGCACTTCGTACTGGAGATGACATCACTTCTGGACACGGTGGCGGTGACGAAGGTATCGTAGAATCCATTTATGATTACTTTAATGGAGATGACAGCAATATTTCTGTTTCAGATATCAGAACATCGGTGGACAACCACTTAATCGTGTTTGCGGCAGAAGAAGCGAGAACTGCTGAAACTGTTGTCGACTTTGAAAAATACGTTCAATCTCTTATGGAAGACTAAAAATACACCAATTCTCATATTCCGGGAGTAATTCCTTGCTTCAGATGTGGCTTTTTTTCTCCCTATGTGCGAGAATACACTCAAAGATAACGTTATCCATATTTGATTTGGAGGTCATAACTATGGAAAAGAAAACAATTGGTAAATTTATCGCCGTTCTACGTAAGGCTAACGGAATGACCCAAAAGGAACTTGGCGACAAATTATTAGTATCAGACAAAACAATAAGCCGCTGGGAATGTGACGAAAGTCTTCCTGATCTTTCATTGATTCCTGCTATAGCAGAAATATTTGACATTACTGCAGATGAACTTCTCAGAGGAGAACGAAATACAACACAAAACACTTCATCTAACGATGAAACGAAAAGCAAAGTAAAAAGCGACAAACAATTCCGTTACATGATACATAAAAAATACCAGCAATACAAAAACCGAAGCGTGATTGCTTGCAGTGTAATGGCAATTGGTATACTTATCGCTGCAATCTGCGATATTTGTTTTACTCGCGGCATTTTGGGATTTCTGCTTGGCACTATTTTTATCGTAATTGCAGTAGTGCTTCAACACGCAGGTTATACGGACTATGTTTTATTTATTGATGAAGAAGATAGTCATGTTGAAGAAAGTGAAGCGTATAATCAAAAACTCAAATCAAAAAACACGTTGATTTATTTTATCGCTTTAGAAGCTTTTGCTTTTCTTCTTCCTCTTGGGTTATTTAATATGGCCTACACAGGAATTGATACTGCCGCTTGGATTGTTTTGGGATTTATTTTCTCTCTCGCCACTTTATTTATTACTTACACTATATATCTGTTTAAGTTTAAGCCGAAGACCCCTGACAGAGAAAAACAAACTCGCTTATTTAAAAAAGTTTTCAAGGTAGTGGGATTTATGATTCTTCCAACACTTGTTGCTTTGGTCATCATAAATTCTTTTGGATATTACTGGTTTGCAAAATATGAAGTGTTTGATAGCTATGATGCTTTTGAAAAATATGCCGAAGAATTGACTTTTAAAGAATATTTTGGTGATATGGATCCAGCTGCACTTGCTGAAGAAGATTGGGAGTACTTTGAATCTGTAGCAGAAATGGATGAAATTGTTGGACCAAATGGTGAAGTTCTCTGCGAATACCGAACAGATAACAATGCTTTTTCAGTCATAAATTTTGACTTTGATAACTCTGAAAATGGATTGCCTATAAAAGTTCTGACAAGGCAAGGCTCTATTGAAACCTATAATAGAGTATCTCTTATTTCAGGATTATTTATAATGTTGATTGCAACAGAAATTCTTGCTGGCGCAGGGTATTATGTTTATAAATTGAGAAAAATTAATTAAAATAGGAATGTAATTCAAAAACTCCTTGGCCAGCGCCAAGGAGTTTCTATTTATTTCTTATTTCTTATTTCTTTTCCCAACTTTAAAAATAAATAATAGCAATAATACTAAATATAATGCAGCCAGTCCCACAACAACAAATACCATAAGATCTGATTTAGCTGCCAAACTCACAAGCAATAATACTGGTGCCCCAAATAAGATACCAAATGAACTACCTGTTACAAGGTTGTTTGCTGCTGGTGTTTTAAATCCAGGGTCAATTTCACGAAGCAAAAGAACACCTGAACTGATTGTACCTGTAAGCATTCCGTACATTGAGAAAAATCCTTCATTTTCGTACTCTGGATAAAGTTTCTTACACATGTGTTTCAAATATACAAAAGTAACAATACCGCCTGCAACTGCCATTAGAATAAATGGAAGTAACATTCCTTTAAGTTGTTCAATATTGATACTTGCAATACCTGCAATGATCATCACGTCAAATGCAAGACCTGATACACGGTTGAGCAGATAGTTGTTCTGATACTGTCTGTTCATCAACTTCATAGCACGGAGACGCGAAATCACCAAACGACATCCCATAGCTACTACAGAACCGATAATAAAGTTAAATCCCCAAAGTAATGTGGATACTGTCGCACCAACTCCTGGTGCTACTGCTGAAAGACCACTTGAAATTCCCCAAGTAACCAAATATGTAAGCAAGTACACTAACACGATAAGTGCAACCTGCACACTTAATTTATCTACGGATTCTTCGATTGGAATCTCGTTCTCATCTTGGAATGTATCGATTGTAACTGAACCTGAAATAATATCATCAGGAGTCGTACGATTCACTTTTCCCTTACGATTATAAATGTTCAGGAACAACACACCAACAAGGCAGGCACATAAATATCCTGCGGCTGCAAGGGACATACCAAAACTACGTCCACCTATCATTCCCAGGGCTTCGTATGTTGCACCTACGTTATTAGCTTGTCCCGGACCTTGTCCGTACGCCATTGGGAGCAAGATACCACTCGCTTTGAAAAGGTCTGGCATGATCGTATATGCAAGAACAAGCGAAATTGCGAGCCCTACAAGTGCTTGTACCAAATATGTACTTACAATAAGAGCTCCACTTTTACTTCCAATTTTTGCGTCAGAACTACTTCCTTTTTCTGGAACACGAAGTGACATCGCAATGAAACCAATTCCAAGCGCATGATATGTAAGCATTTCCAAAAATTGTGTACTTACGTTCACTACATTCAAATATTTTAAGGCAAGTAATAAAAAGCCACCCAACACTGCTGTTGGCATTAATGTTTTTCTGATAAAAGGAATTTTTCTGCGAAGTACATTTGCTAAAAGCAATACTCCAGCGATAAGTCCTATTTGAACTATTGGTGCCCAAAGTGCCGTATTAGCTGCTGAATAATCCATAAATCCGCCCTCTCTCTTTTGTTACTCTCACGAATTTCCTTTGTATAAATCGTATACCAAGTGGAACTTATATGCACATGTCCCCTCATCTGGTTTCATTTCATAGTAAGCATCCTTTGTTGAAAATACGATTCCACGTTTACCATGCATATTGAGGTCCATGATATCCTCAAGCGGAATCTTCGTATTTCCCACTGATATACCTTCCGCTCCAAGAGACACTGGTCCCTCATCCACCATCTCTTCCACGTGATTTGCGACTGTTTTTAATATCGCATTTGAAGCAGTGAAAATCTGTTTTTGCTCAACAAGTTTCTTCGCTTCTTCTCTTTGCCATTTGGCAAATTCATAAACTGTTTTAAATGGAGCTCCCTCCAGCATACCATATTCTGTATACTTGAATTCCAAATCACATTTTTTACATGAAACTGTATTGCCATGTGATTGGAAAGCATCGATCGCCCCACATTTTGGACAGATAAACAGAAGATTCTCCATATTTTCTGCCAAGTTTTTTCCCTTATAACGTACCGGACTCTTCATCTGTCGTTCATATGCATCCTCGTGTAGATCTCTTGCAATCGCTGCATTGATTTCTTCCACACTCATCTTCGCAAGCTGCTCTTTTGTGTACACATTAACTGGCGCACCATAGATTCGTCCTCGTCTCAGTGAACTACTCCATCTTGGGCTGACAAAGTACCCACCTTCCAAACGATATGTAACAAGACCACATCTTGCACTTTTTACAACCTTACCCGTTGATGGTAAGAATGCTGCTGTCTCACCATCCCAGCTTCGAGCACCTTCTGCAAACATACAGACATTTGCCCCCTCGCGAATCTTGCGAAGCATATCCATAACTGTTACTGTGGCTGTTGTTCCTTTGTATCGAACAATCGGTGCCACCAGCCAATCAATGATCTTAAATACAAATCCCCATCTTGCGATGTGCTCACTCGCAACAAAGTACATCTGATCACGAAAACTCGATGCCACGAAAAGCGGATCCCAATCTGTTGTATGATTTGAGAGAACAATATACTTCTCTGGCAGATTTTCCGCATTTTTACATCGATACCCAAATTTCACATACACCAACAGTTTTATAATAGGCTGTGCAATTCGCCAAATTATCCTATGTCTTTTTAACATTACTCTCTTCCTACTTTACTTTTACACTATTATCTACAAGCCATTGTACCACTTTTTCCTGAAGGAAATAATCCTTTAATGCACCTTCGCCATATGCTTCATCGTATGCTTTCTCATAATCTTCAGGTTTTTCGTAACCAAAGTTCACTGCTTGTGCTGTTAAAAGTTCATCATATTCTTCTAATGTTAATTCAATGCCCTCTTCTTCCGCAACCAAATTCGCTGCGTTTGAAAAACATACTTGTTCTTTTGCCAACTCTTCGCATGTTGTTCCATAGTACTCTTTTAAAAACTCATCTGTTTCCATTCCTTGATATTCGGCATACATACTGTATTCTTCTTCCATGATTTCAGTCCATGCCTTCAACTCTTCTTCCGGATAAGTTTTCATTGTACATTGTTTTACAAATGCCGAATATACTGCGTTTGCATAGTTGCTTTCTGCTGTCAATGCATTGGATTCTTCTAGATCTCCCTTTACAATTTCTCTGTATTCCTCAACAGTTGTTTTCGCTCCAACAAGTGCTGTCGCAATCTCATCTGTAATTTCTGTAGGAACGATTGCATGGAATACGATTGTAAATACTGTATCTTGACCATTTAATTCATCCACACCATAATCCTTTGGAAACGTTACGTTAATATCAAATGTTTCTCCTGGCATATGTCCTACAATCTGTTCTTCAAATCCAGGAATAAATGTACCAGAACCTAATGTCAATGCTTGTTTTTGAGCTGTTCCTCCTTGGAATGCCACTCCGTCAAGCTTTCCTTCATAATCAATGATTACTGTATCACCATCTTCTGCAGCTCTGTCTTTAATCCCATGATCAGCGGCTGTCACTTGAAGTGTATAAGCGATGCTTTCGTTCACTTCTTCTTCTGTTACCTCTATAACCGCTACGTCTTTTACTTTCAATTCTTTGTACTGTTCAATAGAAACAATATCGTTGGAAATGCCACTTTTTCCGCAACCTACAAGAGCTGCCATCATTGTCATTCCCATAACACATGCTAATATTTTCTTTTTCATTTTTTATCTCCAATTCTTCTTTATTTTGACACACACAGTTATATTATATCACATTTGACTCATTTGAAAAGTATTTCCAAGGATTTCTCAAATTGTTCACCCTCACATTTCTTTGTAAATCACTTGCACTTACCACAAAAGAATGTTACAATGACTCTTATGTAAAAAGAGTTCATTACATAAGAATAACATTTAGGGGGGTCTATCGTGACTACTGGACAAATTATCGGGATCGTAGTAATTGTAATCTTAATTGCTGTTATTATCGGATTATATTTCTGGGGAAAGAAATTACAAAAGAAACAAGATGACCAACAAGCGCAATTAAAAGCTATGGCACAAAACTATTCAATGCTTATCATTGACAAGAAACGTATGAAGATCAAAGACGCTGGTCTTCCTGCTGCAGTACTTGAAAACACACCAAAGTATCTTCGTGGTTCAAAAGTACCTGTTGTTAAGGCTAAAGTTGGTCCAAGAATCATGACTTTAATGTGTGACCAAAGGATTTTTGACCTTATTCCTGTAAAGAAGGAAGTAAAAGCTGTAGTAAGCGGTATCTACATTACAGAAGTAAAAGGTATCAGAGGTCCATTAGCAGCTCCAGAAGCTAAAAAAGGATTTTTCAAAAGATTATTCAAGAAATAAAAAAATAAGTTCCTCGACTTGAGGAACTTATTTTTTATCTAAAAATCCATTTTTTCCTGAAGTGAAAAGTCTCTTGCATCCCTTGGCTTCACATTAATACGAATTGTACAGTCTGCCAAAGGTTCATAGTTTACATCCATAGCATATTCTGCCCGGATATTGATATTATCTTCCGACTCTTCCACTACAATTTCTGTGGTGAAGATCCCAAGGTTTAATTGCCCAAATGGTGTCTGGTAAAAACAACGGTTGTTTTTATTTTTTTCAAACACCATGTTTACATTGGAAATCCCCTTTTTTCTCACTTCCAGAGAATCTTTTCCATTTATTCTGATCTGCGTTTTTGTAACTCCTGAAATGCCTTCTGCCATCTCTTCATAGAAGATGTAATGTTTCCCATCTTTAAAGAAATAAGTACCAGCACTAACGACTTCAATCGGTCCTTCATCATAACTCTCCATATCATTTACAGCAGTCTGCAATCCAGAAACACTCACTAATACATCTTTTGTCATATATCCACCTAATATTCTTCTATATTGATTTGTTTTGTTGTCTCAATATCATATGGCAAAATTGAGTTGGCAAATTGTTTAAATTTATCTGCTGCGTCACTCACATAGAAGGAATATGAACCATGTTCTCCTTCTATTCCTGGGTTTTCCATATCATTTTCTTCTAACAGTTTTTTTAGATCCATTGCTGTTTCATATGCCGGATTCACAAGTTTGATCTTTTCTCCAACATACTCCATGATCTTTGAACGGAGCAATGGATAATGTGTGCACCCTAAGATCAGAGAATCAATGTCTGTTTCTTTCAACGACGCCAGGTAAAAATCAATGATCTCCTCTGTTACAGGATGGTTTTTAAATCCTTCTTCCACAAGGGGAACAAAGAGCGGACATGCTTTTGTCACTACCGACACATCTGGCTGCATACCTTGAATAACCTTCTCATACATGCCGCTTCGAACAGTACCTTCTGTTCCGATCACACCAACCTTCTTTGTCTGTGTCACTTCCAGAGCTGCTCTTGCTCCTGGTTCTACCACACCGATGATTGGAATATCAAATTCCTGTGTCACCGTATCCAAAGCCTGTGCACTTGCAGTATTACAAGCGATCACAATAGCTTTTACGTTTTTTGTCTTCAGAAAATTAATGATCTGTCTGCTGTATCGAATGATATTATCTTTTGATTTGTTACCGTATGGAACACGGGCTGTATCTCCAAAGTAAACAATATCTTCATTTGGAAGGTGACGCATGATTTCACGTGCCACAGTAAGTCCGCCGACTCCAGAATCGAACACCCCAATTGGCGCCGTTTTTTTAACATCCTTGTTCAAAACAATTTCTCCTTTAACTTGCCACTAAAATTAGAGTGTATTCGCAACCTCTATGTGGAACTCTGGGATTTCTTTGTGCATCTTAAGCGCATCATTAATATCAAAGTCAATGTATTCACCATGTTGGTAACCAACCACACGGTTTTTCTTTCCTTCTGCAATAAGTTCTACTGCTTTTGCCCCCATAATAGAAGCGTATACTCTATCTTTCACAGTAGGTGAGCCGCCACGTTGTAAGTGCCCAAGAATTGTTGCTCTTGTTTCTAACTCTGTAGCCTCTTCAATTCTCTTAGCCATATTGATCGAATCGCCAACACCTTCTGCATTGATGATAATATAATGTTTCTTTCCTTTTTTTCTGTTTTCGATCACACTGTCTACGATTGCTTGTTCATCATATTCGTGTTGCTCAGGTAAAAGAATTGCTTCCGCACCGTTTGCAATACCACACCATAAAGCGAGGTAACCTGCATCACGTCCCATAACTTCTACGATACTGCATCTTTCATGGGATGTTGAAGTATCACGAATCTTGTCGATTGCTTCCATAGCAGTATTTGCCGCTGTATCAAAACCGATTGTATATTCTGTACATGCAATATCAAGGTCGATTGTGCCTGGAATACCGATTACATTGATTCCGTATTCAGAAAGTTTTTGAGCACCTGCGAAAGAACCATCTCCACCAATTACTACTAACGCATCAATATCGTATTTTTTCAAAATACATGCAGCGTCTCTTTGTCCTTCAACTGTACGCATCGCCTTACTTCTTGCTGTTTGAAGGATCGTACCACCCTTTTGAATAATATCCGAAACATCTCTTCTTCCAAGAGTGATGATTTCTTCTCTTAACAACCCGTGATAACCACGTTTGATTCCTTTTACATCGTATCCCTTTGCTAATGCAGTTCTAACAACCGCACGAATTGCTGCATTCATTCCAGGCGCATCTCCACCACTTGTTAACACACCAACTGTAAGTTTTTTGTCTGACATAGGTTGTTCCTCCTCTGCTCTATATTTTCTTTCATTTTAAGCGATTCTTTAGAAAGAATCAATTCGCTTTTCCACTACTTTTACTCGGTCTTTTCCGTAATATTTTGTCAGTCTGTCCAAAAGTTCCGCTTCTGCATGAACATTTCGGTTGGCAGGTAACTTCTTCATAGCTTTTTCCTTCGAACAGTAAATTACGATTCCATCGTTTCCTTCACTATGTTTTGTCATCTCAAAAAGATTTCGCTCTTCTGCCGTGAAGCTGGCAATATCAGGAAATTGAATCCAGACCTCGCATGGCACTTGTTCAAAAGGAAGTATCGATTCGCAAATTAATTTACTTGCATTGTCATCTTCTTCTGAAACGCGACCTTTCACAAAGACTTTTTTATCCTCTTCCATGTAAGCACGATTCTTTTCGTAGTCCTTAGGGAATACCACAACTTCCACTGTTCCCATCAAGTCTTCGATTGTAATAAATGCCATCGTCTTGTTATTCTTTGTGTTTTTGATCGTTTTGCCAGTGATCATACCACCAACAACAGCCTTTTCCCCTTCACGCACTTTCGTACGCCCAGTTTCCTCATCAATTTGGAAATCCAAGGTCGTTGCACTGATATTTTTCCGCCATTTTTCTTCATATTCCTGCATTGGATGTCCGCTGACATAAATTCCAAGCACTTCTTTTTCAAAAGCCAGCAAGGTTTCTTTTTCATATTCTCCCACATTTGGAAGTGGAATATCAAATTCTTGCTTTTGCTCTTCGCTGACAATGTCAAACAAGGACATCTGACCTGTCATCGAGTATTTCTTTTCCTGATTTACCTGGTCAAGAATCTTCACATAGATCACCATAAATTGCTTTCTGGTACCATGAAGGCTGTCGAGAGCTCCTGCTTTGATGAAACTTTCAATCGTTCTCTTATTTACTTCTTTTCCAGATAATCGTTCAATAAAATCTTTCAAATGTTTGAATAGTCCGTTCTCTTCTCGCTCTTTCACGATCGCTTCGATCACAGGGCGGCCTACGCTCTTGATCGCTGCAAGACCATATCTGATATTATCCCCATCAACAGAGAATCTACCCTCTCCACTGTTGATATCTGGCGGAAGAATTTCAATTCCCATCTGACGACATGTGTAAATGTATTCTGAAACTTTTCCTGAGTTGTCGATCACGGAAGTCATAAGAGCTGCCATAAATTCCACTGGGAAATAATGTTTCAGGTATGCTGTCTGATAAGAAACCACCGCGTAAGCCGCTGCGTGGGACTTATTAAACGCATACTTGGCGAAATCGATCATTTCGTCATAAATCTTGTTTGCAACCTGTTCGCTGATTCCATTTGCCACACATCCTGGAACGCCTTCGTCTGCATTTCCATAAACAAAGCTTTGGCGTTCTCTCGCCATAACATCCGCTTTCTTCTTTGACATGGCACGGCGAAGCAAGTCACTTCGGCCGAGAGTATATCCTGCAAGATCACGCACAATCTGCATTACCTGTTCCTGATACACGATACAGCCGTAAGTTGGTTTTAAAATTGGCTCCAGTTGTGGACAATCGTATGTGATCGATGATTGATCATTTTTACCCTTAATATATTGTGGAATAAAATCCATCGGACCCGGACGATAAAGGGAAATACCCGCAATGATATCTTCCAGACTCTGTGGTTTAAGTTCTTTCATGAAGCTCTTCATACCTGCGCTTTCAAGCTGGAACACACCATCTGTTCTACCCGTTCCAATGGAATCCAAAACTGCTTTGTCATCGAAATCAATATGATCGATATCAATCTTGATTCCTCTGTTCTTTTCCACCAACTGCACCGCATTTTGGATAACAGTCAACGTACGAAGACCTAAAAAGTCCATCTTGAGAAGACCTAATTCTTCCAAGGTTGTCATGGTAAACTGC
>JAZQMU010000177.1:0-3136 GCA_045543595.1 Faecalimonas sp. | reverse complement strand
CCGCTGATTTGTTCAAACAATCCAAGGTATGTGTCGATATTTTCTTGTGTATATCCGCCAAGTTCATTGAGTTCTTTTGCAACACCTTCTGCACCGACCTTATCCATCTTGTCTAAGATAATGAATACTTCATCGTAATCTTCTGCGCGGAAGCCACTGTAAGAAGCCATCGCTTTTAAGATGTTTCTGTCGTTAATACATACTGTGAAGTTTCTGAATCCCAATTTACCAAGCATAGTTGTTGTTGCAAGGATCAATTCAATCTCTGCAAGGTTGCTTGGTTCACCAAGAATATCGATATCACATTGCACAAATTGACGGAAACGACCTCTTTGTGGACGGTCAGCTCTCCACACATTTCCAATCTGCATTGCTTTAAATGGTGAAGGAAGTTCATTTGCATGATTTGAATAATATCTTGCAAGTGGAACTGTAAGGTCGTAACGAAGACCGCCATCTACCAGATCAGCTTCTGTCTCAGCTATATCTAATTTCAATTTTTCACCACGTTTTAAAATCTTAAAGATCAACTTTTCATTGTCCCCGCCTTGCTTGCTGCAAAGGTTTTCAATGTGTTCCACACAAGGTGTTTCAATCGAAGAAAAACCAAATGTGCGGTAAGTATCTTTTACCATCTGAATTACATAATCACGAACTTCCATTTCAGCCGGCATCATGTCCTTCATGCCTGTTACCGGTTTCTTTTTTAATGCCATAGTAATTCCCCTTTTCGTTCTATCATCTCGTCGATTCGACTGATATATTGTTCTACGTCTTTGACATTTTCCGAACGGACAATCTTTTTCAGATTTCCTGTCTTCGGATCAATCTCTGCCTTTTCATCCGGAATCACAACCTTGGTTGATGAACCTGCACCAACACCGATAATCGATTGCTTTTCCTCCATAATAAGTATATTGTATATTCCGGCTTTGTCAACCTTTGCATAACCAACATTTTCAAAATTGCCGGCGATATTTTTCTGTCTATATAAGTAATATGGAACAAGATCCATCTCTTTTGCATAAGAAGCAGCTAAGTCTATCATAGTTGAAAGAGTTCTTGCAATCTGCGCCTCTTCTTCCACCTCTCTAGCCTTCCCTTTTTGCTCCTGAGTCAGTCTGGAAGCACGCTTCATGGCAAGGGCATGCACCGTCAAACTATCTGGCCCCATAACAAGAATCTGCTCCAACGTATCCTGCATGTCTTCCTCGGTCTCTTCTGGCAAACCTGCGATCAGGTCCATATTAATATTGTCAAATCCAAGCTCTCGCGCCATTTCATATACTCTTCTGATATCTTCTATCGTATGACGACGTCCAATGATATCCAGAGTCTTCTGCTGCATAGTCTGTGGATTGATGGATATTCTTCCGATATTATGCTTCTTCAGCACTTCTAATTTTTCTCTTGTGATACTGTCTGGTCTTCCAGCTTCCACCGTGATCTCTTTCAAGTCATCATAAGAAAAACAATTTTCCAAATGTGTCAAAAGACGATCCATCTGCTCTGGTTCCAAAGTAGTAGGTGTTCCTCCTCCAATATAAATGGTGTTCAGCTTCTTTTCTTTGGAAACCTGCGCAATAAAAGTCAACTCTTTGCAGATTGCATCTACATATTCATCCACTCGATGCTTCCATGCATGGATAGGATAGGACGTAAATGAACAGTAGGAGCAAGTTGTCGGACAAAATGGAATTCCGATATAAAGACTATACCCGTCTTTATAATCCAGTTGATCCAAAAGCTTCTTTTCCCGTTTTGCGACTTCGATTCCAAGACTTGCCTTTTGCTCTGTAATCTGATAGTTTTCCTGCATCCAAGCTGCTACTTCTGCATCGGAATATCCCTGCTCCATCAGGTTCATCATTGGCTTTGTAGGACGAACACCCGTCATGATTCCCCATGACAATTCCCTGCCAGTCACTTCTTTCAGCCATCGGTAAAGACGGATATTCACATAACGCTTCTTCTGCTTTCTGTCTGCGCCTTCCGCAAGCTCACATTCTTCAATTGTCAGTTTTTCATCGCCCATGATAATCTCAACTACACTGGCCTGTTCCTTGTCCACTTTCTGCTCAATCTGAACTCCTGGACAAAATGCCTTTGTAATATGAAACATATCGTAGGCAAACATCTCGCTGTTCACTCGAATTTGAATCATTTGACACCTCTATTTACAAAATGCGGGCATATTGCCCGCATTCCAAATCATTTAAACAAATGGATTGAATTTTCTTTCATCTGCTATGCATGTCAGACTGTTATGCCCTGGGTAAACCATAACATCTCCTGGCAATACAAACAGTCTTTCTTTGATCGAACGGATCAATGTTGCCATATTTCCTGTTGGGAAATCACTTCTTCCCACACTTACATGGAACAATGTATCTCCGCTAATAAGTACTGCTTCTTTTTCTTCGTAATAACAGCAGCCACCTTTTGTATGACCTGGTGTGTGGATTACCTGGAAAGAAAAACCAGCAATTTCCAATTTCTCCCCATCCTTTAATGTCTGCACCTTGTCATATGAATACGTTTTCCCAAACATGTAAGACAGATTCAATTTGGGATCTCCCAGAATCTCCTTTTCCTCCTCGTGAAGATATACTGGAATCTGGAATTCTCTTACCCAGTCCTCAATTCCCATCACATGGTCAAAATGCCCATGTGTCAGCAAAATCGCTTTTGGAACATACCCATGAGAACGCACATGAGAAACCATGTAATCCGGACAGATTGCCGGATCCACGATGAGCACTTCTTTTGTCTCTTCATTTAAAATCAAATAACAATTGGTCTGCAATGCACCAAGTACAAACTTTTCAATCTTCATCATAATCTCTAACCTGTTGTTCTTTCAATATCGATCACGCTTGGAATCTTGTGAATCTTATCAATGATTCTCGCAAGTTCCTCACGGCTTGAAACTGCAAATCCAAGCTCCATAGTTGCGATACCTTGTTTACTCACATGCGTATTCATAGCATTGATATCAATCTTTGCTTCCATGAAAATCTTAGAAAGTTCCATCAAGATACCCTGACGATTGTTTGCATAAATCTTAATGCTAGATTGATACTGACCCTGCTCCTCAGTGATACTAGATTCCCATTCTGCTTCAATCAATCGAATA